>DATGKJ010000064.1:0-19344 GCA_035294685.1 Terriglobia bacterium
CATAGAGGAAATAGCCGTGGGTCAGAAGAATATCCATATGATTGCCGTCAGTCCTCGATCATCCGATCTCAAAGTATTGGCTTCGTTCTTTCCTGCGATCATGCCGAGCACAACTTCGAGCACTCCAGGACAGGAAGTAATGTGGGGTGAGCGTTCCGGCAAGTCTTCTCCATAGCTTCAATCTTTGCCCAGAGATCATCAGGATTGCCGACCTCTCTGGCAGTCTGAGTGCCCTCCGAAGGGATCACGGGGAACGGCCACGCGCGGCGCAGGCTCCAGCCGGCCACCTCTGCGTGAAGCGCGTCATGGAGAGCGCGGTAAAACTCGGTGGTATAAACGCCTCGGAACATCATGGAAATATCCTCGCTATCGATCCAGTTTGTTTTTGATCCAAGTTGCGCGCTGACCCGTTCGTAGAAGCGCGTTCCCGGCAGCGGATAGGAGACAGAGATGCCGATATCATCGGGCTGGGTCTTTCGAATCAGGCGAATCGTTTGCTGAATGTCTTCCCAGGATTCTCCGGCATACCCAAATTGAAT
Organism: Terriglobia bacterium; assembly: GCA_035294685.1. Lineage (GTDB taxonomy): Bacteria > Acidobacteriota > Terriglobia > UBA7540 > UBA7540 > RH2-MAG17b. The sequence goes on from DATGKJ010000064.1 coordinate 540, forward strand.
AAAGAAACACGCGCGTATGCCTGCGCTTCGAAGGTTCTCGCGACTTTGAGCGACTTGTTCCACGCGAATACCCTTATCCATAGCGTTCAGGATTTTTTGCGAACCTGATTCAACGCCCATCCATACTTCAGCACAGCCGGCCTGGCGCAGCGCGCGGGTTGTTTCCTCCTTCATGAGGTCAACGCGCGATTGAATTTTGAACGGAATGGAAGCGTCGAGACGCCGGGTCATTTCAGCTAGTTCAGCGACCCACTGAGTTTTCAATCCGAAAATGTCATCCGCAAACCAAAGATGGTCCAGGCCATAGAGATTCTTCAGGAGAGCCATCTCCTCAGCTACGCTCTTCGCGGACCGCAGATGGAACTCATCCCCATAGATCGGCTTGGCGCACCAATTGCATCGGAATGGACATCCCCGGCTCGCCGTGAGATTCAGAGAGAAGAAACCGTGCGCGGATTTCCAGGCGCGGCGATATTGCTCGATATCAACCAGGTCGCGTGCCGGCAGAGGTAGTGAATCGAGGTCGCGCATCAAGGGGCGGCGCGTGGTTTGTACAAGCGTCACCGAAACTTTGTTGTAAAAGGCGAGGCCGGGAATCTCCTCCACCGGCCGCTGGCGCCTGCCAAGCAGCGACCCGACTAGCTCGACAAGCGTCCACTCCGCCTCACCCAGCATCACGAAGTCGGCGCCCAGTTTCAGGTATTCAGAGACATGATCAGACGCATCTGAGCCATTGACTAGAACCACACAACCGAACTGCTGAGCCGTGCTGATCATTCCGAATGCCACCTCGCGCATCCGACTCAGGCACATCTTTGAGAGGAAGTTAAAATTATCTTCGTAAATAGCGACAACTTTGGGACGGCGCCGGCGAAGGACTTCATGGAAATTCCGCTCCGGGTCCTCGAGTGTGGAATCAAACACGGCGACTGAGTAACCCTGCTGCCGAAGCAGCGCGGCCGCATAGAGCGTGCCCAAGGGAGGATAGGGCTGCATCTTACGAGCCTGCTTCCGGTCGTAATATAAATGGTAGGGATGTGTCAGAAGAATATCGGCCAACCGGTCCTCACAGTTCTCTTTGCGCTGGGCGACTAGGCATGCGTCGCTTGATGGTTTTCAGCATGCTTGCTGCATGCCGCGTCGCAAGACCTGCCCCGTCAAGAGCGATCGTCGAGCCGCTACCTGTTCAAATCCACGAGTGAGCCAAAGCTCCCAGGGGAATGTATACTGATCGGCCTGCAGGCGCCAGCGCAGTGGTATCGCCAGCGCCTGGCGAATTCCTCTGCCCAGCCAGGCGCTCTTCGAAGCTTGGCGCTGCGTCTCCGCGCAGAGCATGAAGTAGTCGAGCATCCGCCTGAGTTTCTGAAACGGCTTGCCGGCCAGCCAGGGCAATGGATTGTTTCCCAGAGTCATGGCGCCCCATTCCTCAAGACTTTGAGGTTCGCGCACGCCTTTTTTTCGCAACTCCGGCCAGATGGAGATTCCCGGATAAGGCGTAAAGAGATTCGGGGAAAAGCTTACATGGGGATATCTGCGAGAGATATCGGTCATGACCTGCATGGTTTGCAGCCGGTCAGAGTCCGTTTCGCCCGGAAAACCCAGGATCAGATTAAACGTCACGCGAATTCCCGCCCGCTGGGTCTTCCGCGCTGTCTCAAACATTTCGTCAATGCGCTGATGTTTTTTATTCATCAGCATCAGCACCTGTGGCGAGGCCGACTCGGTTCCAAATCCCATATGGCTGACTCCCGATTTCCCCAGGAGGCAGACTTCGTCATCGCTCATGCGACAGAGAAGATTGGTGGAGGCCTGGAAGGTCCAGCGAAACTTCAGCCCCGAATCCACGAACCCTCGCGCAATCGCCACGGCTCGTTTCACATCGACAGGAAAGTTGGAATCCAGAAAGGCTACTTCGTGGAGCCGCCAGCGCGAGACAAGAGTCGTGACTTCGTTAATGACTCGCTCGGCTTTGTAGGCGTTGAATCGCTGGCCATAGTAAACAAGATCGGTGCAATAATTGCATGCATAGGGACAGCCGACGCTCGATGCGTAGGTGACCTTGCGAAGCCCGGACTTCCGCTCGTATGCGTCAATGTCTCCCATGGAGAAGGCGGGTGTCGGCAGATGGTTGAGGTTCTCAACCGGCCGGTCGGGATTGTGAATCACCTCTCCATGTGTCTTCAGGGAGCTTCCTCGGACTCCCTCCGCGCCTTTCCCTTCGCGCAGCCGTTGCGCGACCTCCAGCATCGTCAGCTCGCCCTGCCCTCGCACCACGATGTCAGCAATGCCCCCCGCAAGCGTCTGAGCGGGCAGGATCGTTGCATGCCAGCCGCCGAAAATGATCGGAATATCGGGCCTCAAAATTCGGACGAGCTTGGAAACCCGGATAGCGTCCTTGATCATCGGACCGGTTAGAAACGAAACTCCAAAACAAAGCGCATCCTTGACTTCGTTCGCCACGGTCACTTCAGGGTCATCCGTGATCGCTGAATCGATGATTCTCACGTGAAAACCAGCCTGGATGAGCGGAGAGGCTACGGACAACAGGCATAACGGTGGCCCAAGCGGAGGCCCGTCGTAAGGAGGGTAGTAAAGCACCACTTTGTTTTTCATGGGCAGCTCGCCCCCAACGCTGGTTTCAGAGTCTTGGCATCTACGGCAGGTTTCGCTACTGGAATCAGCTTCTTAAGCTTTCGGTTCAACCAGAGCTCCACAGGGAAATCATAGAAGTCATGATCCAAACGCCACCGGGCGGGGCGACTCAGCGCCCGCTGAAGCCTTCGGATTAGTTTGTTGGGCTCATATTTCGAAATCGGCTGGCGGTCAAAGGCGATGCGCAGATAGTCTCGCATGGCCTGCACACGAGCGTGGTCTCGCCCTTTAAGCCAGGGGAGTACGGTGTAGCGCGGAAAGTAATCTGACCAGCCTTCAAGCGACTGCGGTGTTTCAATTCCAAGCTCTCTCGCCCGACTCATGATGGGAGAGCCTGGATAGGGAGTGAAAATGTTGGTCCAGAACTCCGCGCCGGGGAATCGCCGGCAAACGTCCATGATGAATTGAATCGTTTGCTGCCGCTCTTCAACCCCTTCACCCGGATAGCCGAAGATGATATTAAACGACGGCCTGATTCCGGCTTTCAGACACCGTTCGGCGGATTGGTAGATCGAGCCAAAGTCCTGAAATGTCTTGTTCATGAGTTTCAGGATTTTTGGAGAAGCGGAGTCAACACCCTGGCAGACCTGGCGCAGCCCCGCGCGCCGCAATAAAAGCAGATTTTGCTCCGTCAACCGCGCTGTGAGATTGGTCGTGGCCTGAATGCTCCATTGGAAACGCGCCCCGGCGCGAATGAGACCTTCTCCAATCTGAAGGGCGCGATCAAGATCAACCAGAAAGTTGTCATCCACGATCCATAACATTTCGAGGCGGTAGCGGGTCGTCAGATCAACAGTTTCTTCCACCACCTGTTCAGCAGGCAGCGCATTCCATTTGCGCCCGTAGACGCCGGCATTCGTGCAGTAAGAACAGTTGAAGGGACAGGCCAAGCTCGAGGTGTACATCGCCCACCGCCGGCCACACAGACGCTCGTAAGCATCAAAGTCAGCCAGATGATAGGCTTTGGGCGGAAGGTCGGCGATGGGCTTCAAAGGTCTTTCCGGATTAAAGATCAATTTGCCATCATGCTTATAGGCGACACCCTGGATTCCCTCCAGCGTGTCGCCCTCCTCAAATCTCCTGGCTATCTCGGTGGTCGCATCTTCACCCTGTCCGCGCACCACAACGTCTATACCGTAAGCGCCAAGCGTTTGCTCGGGCAGCAATGACGGATGCCAGCCCCCGAGAACAACCGGAAAGTCTTGATTCCACGCTTTCACGGCGTGCGCAAGCTCCACGGTTTCGCGGATCATCGGTCCGGTGACCAGCGAGATTCCCAGAAAAAGGGCATCCTGGACTTCCTTGAGCACGCGCTTTTTGAAGTCCGGCGTGATGGTGGAATCCACCAGCGTCACAGCATATCCAGATCTGAGAAGCGGCGTCGAAATCGCCAGCAGGCTCAGCGGGGCGGTCGCTTCCTGGCTCGAAAATGCCGGAAAGAAAAGGACGACCTTTTTGGAAGCTTTCAAGCGTCTCACCATCTTTCACCGCAAGCCATGAATCTTCGCAAGACTTGAACGATCAAATTACCTGCAACGGCATTTGTGAGTGTCACAGGCGAGTTTAGAGGCTGCAAAAATTTTGTCATTGCATCGCGTTTCCACAGCCGAGCGCCTGAGCGATCCGCGCCAATGTAAGTTCCCGTTGCCATAAACGGTCCGAGTCATCGATTCCACAAGCCGAATCAGTCGAGGAGAGAAGAGGAGAGAGGACCGCGAAGCTTAAGAGAATCAGAGCCAGAGAATGGCCGTAGGTATAATCAAAGACGCCGGCGATCAGAAAACCTGTGAGCGCCAGAAGTGAAGTGAGGCAGCAAAATAGCTCCTCCTGCCCGCGCGCAGCCCTGAAGGCCAGGAACAAATCCCGGTATAACGCAAGAACCAGGAGAGTTGCCGCCAGCGCAATCGGCAGACCGAAGGTCGAGGCCAACTGCGCCAGGTTATTGTGAAGGTGCCCGCGATATCGAGGGATCGGCTCGTGGGGTTTGAGATACCGCAAGTAAAGTTCGCTGATTCGCCCGGGGCCCACGCCGAGCAAAGGATGCATCTCAATCATCCTCCAGCCGACGCGCAGCATCTCGATGCGCTCCTGATTTGGGTAGTAATCCAGGTCCATCGATCCCCGAATCCGGGAACGGACGGGACTGGGCGCCGCCGCGTAGAGCAGCACTGGAAGAGCTGCGACGGCCCACAGCCATTTCGAGCGCCGCCGCGCGAGTTCGATTCCAGCGAGCAGCCAGCACACAAACCAGAGGGTGCGCGTCAAACTGACGGCAATCGCTATCAGGTTCAGAATCCAGATGAGCCGCCAGCGCTTCCGCTCTTCGGGATAACAAGCTTGAAAGCTCAGCAGTCCTGCAAATACGATGATCTCGACGGTTGCATAAACCATCCAATTTCCAAGAAATCCACCCGTTCTCAGGTAAAAGCGCGCGGAGCCGCCCGCCTCAACATTCGCGTGGAACATGAGAGAGCGCCACAGAAAAATTCCGATCAGGAAGATCGAGCCGAGTCCTGAACTCAGAAAAACGACTTTCCACGCTCGCAGGCGCGAGCTGCTAACTCCAAGGCTAGGGAGCAGAAATCCGAGACTTGCCAGCAATAGAAGATGCCGCATCTCACTCATGCCCATCCTTCGATCCGGGGAGGACAGCCAGGAGCCGACTTGAAGGGCGGCGAGCAGCAGCCAAAGCCAGAAAGAAAGAGGCAAACGCGCCGGGCGGCGAGTCTTCGGGCGGCTGAGAACCCGCGCCAGCAATGACACCGCCAGGAGCGATTCCGAAATCGCAATCGATAAAGGGACAGCGCCAATCGCCAGCGTGAGGGCAAGACGATCCAGCGGCTCTCGCAGGAGGCCTGCCTTGGGGATCTCTGCGAGACCGCCGGCTGCTTCTTGTTGAGGCGCCGCTTCTAACTGTGTTGAAAGCCCACTCACAGTTCTGCCTAATAAATCTGCCGTGTCAGATCAAAACCCACGAATATGTTTGCCGGCGTATCGCCCGAAGGGTTGCCAATGAACGTGGCTCGAGTGCCTGCGCGCTGCGAAACCGTCGTGCCCGGGCTGTTGGTGAAACCGAACGTAAAGGCGTGGCGCCAGATCTTTTTCTGAATGCCGAACGCGAAGGCCGGTCGATGGATTCCCAGGTCGGGGCCATTGACGAGCGTTGGAATGACTTCGGCCACCAGCGCCACAGTTGGCCGAATGTCCATCGCGCCTCCAAAGCCTATCGAAAACGTGTTAACGCCCGGGAGGTCAGGCTGCGAGTCCGTAAGATTCCGCTGCGGACCGAGCAGAATTCGGTTGTCGAGGGAAATGGTCGGAACAACGTAAATCTGCGCGCGTCTCGTCAGGCTGCGCGAGACGACGCCTTCAAAATTGACCGTGAAATTATTTGAGAAATCGTTGCGGCCTTCCACGGAGAATCGAAAGCCCGCGTTCAACGGTTTGCCGTCGTGCTCGTCCAGAAAATGGTAGGCGGCCATAAGTTGGATGGGGCGGCCGATGACGCTGGGTGAGCGATAAGCGCTGACGGAAAATTTATCCGTGACACCGTAACGCAGGCCAAACGACGCGATGCCGAAGCCATCCAATCCCCCCAGAATGGCGCCTCGCGCGGGCCCGGTGAAAGCCGGATCGAATGCAAAGCGATGATTGAAATTGACGTAGAGTCCATGCTTATCAAGACGCCGTCCAGTGGGAAGACTGAATAGATAATCATCCCCCGCTTCGTAAACCTTGCTTTTTTCATTGCCGGGTTTCTCTTGAGCGGACATGCCCTCCGTCGCTGGGGCCTTCTGCTGCGTTGTGTCTTTGGCCAGTTGGTTTTTCGGCATCCCCGAGGGCGTTGCCTCCTGATGATTGGAACCGGAGGGCAATTCCTTTACGGTATGGGAAACCAAATCCACTAGATATTTCTTCCCATTGTGTTCAATCACCACCGTCGAACTTGAGCCTGGAACAAGGGTCAGCCCCATGGAAGCGATATCGGGCGCGGCAGTTTGGCGCGCCGTTGGAGCCGACGACTCCGCTGACGCTGAAACGTCTCCTTGCGGATTAGCCGCGAAGCTCCGGTTCGATGCGGAAGCAACACCCATCATGAAGATGAAAGCCACAGCCAGGATCTTTGAGCCGCGGGGTTGCAAAGCAGCTTGATGCGCTTGAAATGACCGTGTAAGAATTTGCGCGCTTCTCATTCTTGCGTCCTCCATGCTTGAAAGAGATAACATGCTCTTCGCGCGCCATGAGTCAGTGTGTTGTAGCCAGTTTGTAAAGATTTCGTCCGCCGAGTGATTGTTAAGCGCGCCTTTCGGGTTCGCCCTCCATCCGATTACCAACTCTCTACTTTTTCACTCAAAACTTTACAAACTCTCAACAGCGGAATGACACGCCCCGCGGTTCCAACTGCTAACGTCATACCCCAGGCAGTCAAGAGAAAGGCGTCCGGTGATCAGCCTTCAGACTCTGCCTGGATGCAAAGTCACGATGTTCGTTCGAGAGCTACGAGTGGGTTCAGGAGACTTCTTCAAAACACAGATGCGGACGCCCCGTGAGGAGACTTTTCTGATTGCGAGTTTGGCCTGTCATCTCAAAACGAATAGCGAGGCGATCCTGAGACACGCCCGAAAGCACTTCATTGCGCTTTCTTCAGACTTGGCTGCTTCGGACGTGACGTTTCGTTTCTGGGTGGATGGCGCGGTTGCCCCACAGCCTGCCTCGGAGAAGCCGCACTTTAGAGGCGTCGGAGGCATCGTCTTTGCATCGTTCAACAAGCAGAACTTTCTTGTGATGAATCTGGCGAAGCGCTGTGTCATCGGGCGATTCACACAGGACTTTGTGGAGGATGAGGCAGGTCTAGCCAGAACGGTATTTCCCATTGCGATTGCAACCCTGGGGCCTGCGAACGGAATCAGCGTGATTCACAGCGCCTGCATCGTTGACAAACAGCAGGGTTTGCTGCTCGCTGGCGCCTCGGGATCAGGAAAGTCAACGCTCTCGCTGGCGCTCCGCCAATTAGGGTACGAGTGTCTCTCAGATGATCGGACATATATTTCATCGCGCCACGGCAGGCTTCTGTGTTGGGGCGCCGGGGGCCGGCTGAAGCTGCGGCCTGAAGCTGCAAAGCACTTTCCGCACATTCCGATGGTGAGAGTTGCTGACAGTTCCGGCCCTGGAACTTTCGAGGTAGACCTTGCGCAGAATCGTCCCTCGCGCCGTCATTGCTCTGAACCAGGTTGGATTGTGTTCCTTGAGCCCAAAGAGGGCGCCCGGCTGGAATTGACCGCGCTTTCTCCTTCCGATGCTGCTGTCCGGCTGGAAGACAGTGTGCTGCAAGAATCGGAGCCAGCCGTCAAGCGGCAGTTGGATGTGATCCAGAAGCTGGCAAATCGACCCTGCTACCTCTGTCACTACAGCGGCCCGCCACACATCGTTGCTCGCGCGCTGGCCGATGCGTTCTTTTCAACATCCCGAAAACTCCCGATAGCGCTTTCTGAAACTGTGGAAGCAAGCGAGCCTTTCATAACGACATATCGAGACCCCTTGCGACGCTTCACTCCTCTCGTTCACCGAACTCCGATCCGGGTCATGGGCCGGGACGGAGTGCTTGAGACAAATTCCCTTCGGGTCAGGGAACTGGCTTACAGGTTCCTTAAAAGCGCCCTCCCAGCCGCTTCTTCCAGCCCTGCTTTCACCTGGAGAATTGTGACCGAAGAGGGGCAGCGCCCAAGGTCTCCTTGGCCTCAACCCACAGGACTTGCGGCGGAGGGCATGCGGTGCGTGAATTTGGGCCAAACAGGCTTCGCTGCGGCCGATCTCGAGGCGTGTGAAGTGGTCGGTTTTGCGTCGGAGAGCCGTGTTGCGGATGCGCCAGGCTTTGCTGGGGTCTTTCTGGCGGCCATGGCTCACCTCACGGCAGCCACATTGCGCCTGACGCCAATTTCATCAGCATGCATCGCCAGGCAAAACCGAGGTTTGCTTTTGCTGGGGCCTCCGGGTTGTGGCAAGACCACCTGCGCCTACACCGCGCAGAAGCTTGGTTTTGAAATCCACTCCGATATGGCGACTTTTCTGGAAGTGCGCGGCGGGCGGTTGCATGCCTGGGGGGAATTCTGGCCGGCGCTCTTTCGCCAGAAAACGGCTCGCTTTCACCCGGAACTTCTGCATTTGGGCGAGCCTCTGGAACATGAGAACGAGACCTTTATTTCCGTGGAAAAAAGCTGTCTGACGGCTCGGGATGAAAGCAACGTCATACCGATCCTGGCGCTGGTTCTTGAACGAGGCAAGGCAAAGATACCGCGCCTGACTCAACTACCCAGAGCCGAGTATTTAGAGATCTTAAAAGCAAGTTGCCCCTATGCCGAGGAGCCGCAGAACCCATCCCATAGAAGCGCCGTCTTGGCGGAGCTTCTGACGATTCCTGCTTATAAGCTCGCCTTTGGAGAAGATCCAACGGAGGCGGCCATATTCTGCCGGAGCCTTTTTACTACCCACCGCAGACTGGAGGGCTTGCGATGAACGATGCGTTCGCCTTTGAGATCGCTAGGGCTTTATCGGTCCGAGCTTTGCCGGAGGATGCCCAAGAGCGACTCAGTCGCTTCTCAGTTGGTCAATGGCGCCGGTCGCTCGACTGGTTTCATGCAAGCGGCGTTGCCCTGTATTTCTGGCAGCGGATGAAATCCAGCGACGCACAGGCCGTTGTGCCTCGAAACATTCAGACGGTTCTGGAAAATTGTCTGGCGATGAACCGCAAGCGCCTGGAAGTAATGGTGGAAGAATTCCGATCTCTTAATCGTGCATTTCGGGAATCCGGGATTCAGCACGCCGCGCTGAAGGGATTTACTCTGGTTCCTGACTACTGCCCAGACCCGGCGCTTCGAAATCAATATGACTTCGATTTCCTGATCCCTGCCGAGAGCATGGCGTTAGCTGACCGATGCCTTCAAGATGCCGGATTCGTTCAGAAGGAGCGAAGCCGGTGTACTCATCCGGTCGTTTATCTGGCTGCAAACCGGCAAACGCATCCGCCTGTGAGCCTCGAAGACATCTATTCCCCGCTCATACATCGCTCGCTTGAAGTGCATACCCGCCTTTGGGAAGCGGAGGCTGAAAAGATTTCATTTGAACTGCCGGCGAATCCACTTGCCCGCGCGTGGGAGAGGGATTGGAGCGGCCTCAAGTTCCACGCGCTATCGCATGAAGACGCGCTGATCTTTCAAGTGCTGCACGCCTTCCAGCACATGCTGAACAACAAATGCCGTCTCTCGATATTTCTGGAAATTGCCCGTTTCGTTCAAACACATTCCGCTGACGACGTGCTCTGGTTGAAATTTGCGGCTCTGCTAAGAGGGCGCAGGCGCTTGAGTGAAGCAACAGCGGTGGTGCTTTCTCTGGCTTTCTGTCTCTTCAGTCCGGAAATACCCGCCGAGGTTGAAACTTTGCTTGGCGAGTCGTTGCGCCCGGCGATGGTCATGTGGGTGACCCTGTACGGTCTTCGCCTGGCGTTAGGAAACTTCTCTTCCAGCAAAGACAGCTTGCATCTTCACAGACTTTTTGTCGAAGACCCTCGCCTGTGGGCAGCCGTGAGACGGCGCAAACTCTATCCGGTTCAGCGTCCGACAGTGCCGCAACGCGGTCACCGGGGGCGGTTCCGAGCGCGCTACAAACAGATAATCCACGTTGCCAGACGAATTCATTTCCACGTCGGCTCGGCTCTTCATTACGTCTGGGAGCTGCCGGCATGGAAGCATGCGGTGCAAATGTCAAACCGCGCCGGAAACACGGTATCTCATAACGAGGCGCTTGCCGGACCCAAAATCCCGAAGGCGGGCGCGCTCGGATTCAGGAGATGATGATGATGGACTACGAGGCGGATCGCAACCTTGCCCGGCGGGTCGTCAGATTGCGCCGCCATTTGCCATGGATACTCACAGCCAGCGCTTTATGCGCGCTGATTGCTCTGGGCGTGAGCCTCACGCTGCCCAAGATCTATCGCGCAACCACTGATGTGCTGGTCTCTGAATCGAAGATTGGGACCGGAACAGAGAATACGCTGTGGCAGTATGCGCTGATCCGCACCTATCTCCCCTTTGTGGACAGTGATTCGCTGCTGAAGAAGGCGCTTCGCGACCTCCATCTTGACGGGCCTCCTTACCATTTGACGGTCTATCGCTTTCGCAAGAAGGGCTATCTGGATGTGGATATACCCAAGCACACGCGGCTGGTCGAAATTGATGTGGAATTTCCCGACGCGCAGATTGCGGCCCGGCTTGCCAATTATCTCGCGCAGCAGGCGGTGGCGTTCAACGACCGATTGATGGCAGCCGACACCGCAAGCACTCAGCTTTTTCTCAAGACAAGCCTCGACCAGGCCCGAGACCGTCTGAAGCAGACTGCGGCCGAGAGGCTGAAAGTGAAGGAAAGGGCAAAGATTGAGGATCAGGAAAAGGAATTGAGCATCCTTCTTGCGGAGAAGGCCGACCTTTCGGCACAGCTTGAGCAACTCTTCATGGCTGTCAGTCAAAACCTGGCACGGGCGAAAGCATTTTCTGTGGAGCTTAAAAAGGAGCCGGAAATTCTGAACCTACAGAAAAGTTTAGTTTCGGATCCATTCTTGCAACATGCAGTGGACAAAATCGGCAAAGTCGAAGATCCAAAACTCTCCGTGATTGAACAGACGTTAAGCAAAAGCCATGAGGCATTTCAGACCCAATATGTAGCCGCCGTGGCAGACGCTCGGGGTGAACAAGCGGGGCTGAGAGCCGGTCGCTCGAGATTGGCGGAAATCAATCGGAGCCTCGATCGTGTCTTGTCCCATCTCGCCCGCAGCCGGAATGAAATCGAGATGGCCGACCGCAAGTATGCCCTGGCCCAGCAAGCTTACGCAACTGCCAGCCAGGATTATCTCAATGCCTCAATTTCTGTTTCTTCAAAGTCTCAGGATCTCAAGCAACTGGCTCCAGCAACCGTGCCGGAACAGCCGGTTCGACCTAAGCCGATCCTGAACTCCATCCTGGCGGGCATCCTTGCGTTGGTGATACTCAGCGCAGCGGCGCTGATTGTTGAAGGCGTTCGTGAAAGCGCGCTGTACCTTCCTGTTTCCATTAACGAGAGAGAAGAGACTACGGCAGGTCGGTAATTTGCATGGCGGGACTCACACAAAGCGGAGGAAGGCGAACCATTACCAATGCTGCTTCGGTCTTCAGCGCGGAAGCTGCCAGCCGGCTCATAACTTTCATCGTCGCCATGGTGATCGCCCGGCGATTCGGCCCGCAGGCGCTTGGCCAGTACGCCTACGCTCTTGCGCTGGCGGGCATTCTGCTCGTTCTGCCAGACATGGGATCGCACCTCTTGATAACTCGAGAGCTTGCGGCACAGCCCGAACGGCTGCCGGACATGCTGTGGCGGCTGTTCTTCCTGAAGGCAGGGCTTGTTGCAGCGGTCGTTATGATTGTGGCGCTTTTGGCAGAGATCGGAATTCACGATGAAGGGCGGCGACTGCTCTTCTTGATCTTGGCGGCGCGTATGGTCCTGCAATCGGTTTCACTGGGCTGTGCGGCCGTTTTTAAAGCCTTCGAGCGCATGCACTACGTAGCTCTGACACAAATGGCGAATGCCGCGCTCTGCTTTTTGGCGCTTGCCGCCTGTCTGCTACTCAGAACAAATCTCACGATGGTCGTAGGCGCTTTAGCGCTAGGGCAGGTGCTCGAAACGTGGTTAGCCTGGAAAATTCTCTTTCAGCATTTCAATCCCGGCGCAATCCCCAGATGGGATTGGAAGCCTTTATTCAACCTGTTGGTGATGGCGGCGCCGATTGGCATTGTGACGCTTCTGCAGACCATTGGCCTGCGGCTCGACGTTCTGGTTCTCAGCATCTTCGCTCCCAATCGCGAGTTAGGCCGATTGCAGGCCGCAGCCTGGTTTATAACGCTCAGCTTTCTGCTTGCCACGCTCCTCATGACGGTTTTGTTCCCAAAACTCGCGCGGCTCTGGCAGCTTTCCGGGCCGGAGAGAGTTCGTTACATTGAGAGCCTGCTCAAGCATGGAATGCTTCTGGCCAGTCTCCAGGCCCTGCTGGTGTGGCTTGCGGCTCCGTATCTTCTTGAGGCTTTCTTTGGAAAATCTCTCGGCTCGGCAACCGTCCTGCTGCATATCGTGACTCCGGCGCTTCCTTTCGTATTCGTCAATACGGCGTTGTTTTATGTCTTCATCGCTGCCGATCGACGCAAGATTTATCTGGCCTTGTTGTCGCTGAGCCTCGCGGGCGGCTTGATTGCGGCGTTCGGTTTTACGGCCCGCTGGGGGGCTTACGGGGCTGCGTGGGCAGACGTCGCGCGCGAGCTTGCGGAATGCGCGCTTCTGCTCTTTTGTCTCTACCGCGAGTCGTTGATTCCCAATCTGGCCCCGGCATTGTTCAAAGCGGCGCTGTGCGGAGTCTGCTTCACCGCGCTCGTTCCCCTGATCGGACGGATTCACACCGGAGAAACCTGCGCTGCCGTCTGGAGTTTCGCGATTGTGGCTGGAACGCTGGTTTTTACCGGCTTGCCGAAATGGCGGCAAATCGTGTTGCTGGCGGCAGGAGGGCGCGCATGAGCCGCGAAGCGAAAGCCATCACTGGATTGAACGGCTGGAGTTGGGTAGCGCTCGCTACGGTCACTGCGCTCATAAGCGGTCTCACAATCGTTCTGGCTCCCTCGGCCGCCGTGGCGATCGCGCTCGGCGCCACTGCTTATCTCCTGCTCGCTTTGGCCTCAATCAAAGAGCCCCTGCTTTACGTCACAGTTTTCCTGGGAGGTCTGATTGCCCTTCCGCCCATCTATCTCGAAAGACCGGGCGCAGTGCCCATCTACCCTACAACGCTTCTGCTCCCGATCGGAGCGGGCATCGTCGTGTGCCGCCTGCCAGATTTCAAGTTGCGGTTCGATCCTGTTGCGGGCGCCTTTACCTGCTTTTTATTGTTCACGGGCATTTCGCTTCCTTTTGTCTGGATATTTTCAGGCAGCCATGTGGGCTGGGACAGTTTGCTGCGCTGGCTCATGCTGGCGCAGGTCATTTTAATTTACGCCATTGTCCGGGGAGGTATGAGAGCTGAAGAAACTCGCCTCGAAACGCGATTGATGCCGGCGCTCTTCGCTGCTGCCGCCGCTTCTGCAATCTATGGAGTTATTGACTTTGTTTGGCCAATTCCCATTCCTCATCCGGCTGCTGATCAGCTTATCTGGCTGGGCAGCGGCATAATCCGGCGAGCCCAGGGAGTGTTCTTTGAGGCTTCCAGCTTCGCAAATATGTGCGGGTTTTTTCTTGCAGCGGCCGCGGCGGCCTTTCTAACCGGCAAGGAACGAGCGGTAAGGCTCTCCAAGGCATGGCTGCTGGCGCTTATTGCTGTCCTCACGCTCGCAGTTTTTGTATCATTCTCGCGCAGCGCCTGGGGATGCGTCCTGACAACCATTTTGGTGTTTGGAGCGCTCTTTGGGCGAGTTCGCGCCGGCAGATTAGCTTGGTTTCTTTTTGCGTTGTGCCTTCCTCTTTTCCTTTTACCGTTCTATTCGCCGGAGCTATGGAACTATTTCCTGATTAATCGCGTCGGTCACTTCGCTCAGATTTTTACCGATCCCAACCTTGTATCCAGCGGCAGGATCGACACGTGGCGGCGAATTGCCGGAGTGCTTCAAGAGCATCCTCATTATTTTATTTTTGGCGTGGGCTACAAGTCCCTGCCGCGCACACGCCTTTTTCATCAACCCATCATCACCGATAACGGATTCCTGAATCTGCTTCTTGAAACGGGGATTGCTGGGCTTTTCAGCTTTGTTCTCTTTCTTTCGGTGACTTTCCGCGCTTTCTGGCGGCTCGCGCATTCCTCGAGCATCAAAACAGCATTCTGGGGCGGTCTTTTGTTCTCGTTCTGGTGCGGTGAGTGCGTCCAGTTAATGGCGGCAGATGCTTACACCTATTGGCGGAACATGGCGGTTTTTTTAGCCCTGATGGGCATCGTGATGAATTGGGCTGAACGCGAACAAGCAGGCAGCCAGATCGGGGGCGTCCCCGGGCGGCTGTGAACGGAGGAAAAATGAATAAAACATCCATCATCATTCTTGACCAGCAGAGTTGGCGCGGAGGCGGGCAGCGCGCGCTGGGGCATGTGCTAGCCAGCCTTGAAGAGGACTTTCGGCTGACCGTCGTTTTTCCAGATGGCGGCCCGTTCCAAAGGGAGTTGCAGGATCGAGGATACGAAACTTTGATCTGCCCACTTGGGTCATATCAACCCGGCCGCAAATCCTGGCGTGAAAAGGCAGCCTTTGCAATACGGAGCGCCCTTTGCGCCTTCCGTTTGACGAGCGCAATTATCGCAAGGAAGTCAGGACTTATTTATGTGAATGGGCCGCGGTGCCTTCCCTTTGGGGTTGCGGCATCATGGCTTACGCAGACGCCTGTGTTGTTTCACCTTCACAACGCTCTCTCGCGCCGCAGCGACATCCTTCTGGTTTCCCGGTTGGCGAGACATGTTGAAAAGATTGTTGTGTGCTCCAACGCCGCGGCGGACTGCCTGCTCAAGGCCAGCCCTGAACTCAAAGCCAAAATCGTCTTGGTGCGCAATTGTGTGCACCAGGCGCCGAGAAATGTCGAGCCCGCAGCGCTTGAGGGTTCGCCATCCCGCGAAACGCGGTTCACCATCGGGATTGTGGGTCGCATTACCGAAGATAAGGGCCACCATATCCTCCTGAAGGCTGTGGCCGGATTGCGTCCTGAGACCAGGGATCAACTTCGGCTCCTTTTTGTGGGAGGCCCAGGCCCTGAATGTCCGAGAGATGAGGCCTACGTTTACCGTCTTAAATCTCTTGCTTATGAAATGAGACTGGAAGGACGTATCGTCTGGGCCGGTCACCAATTAGATGTGGAGCCGTATTATCGATTAATGGATGTTGTTGCAATCCCATCCACTGCTATTGAAGGAGGCGGGCCCACGATGGTTGCGCTCGAAGCCATGCAACGCGGGATACCGGTGATTGTTTCCGGCTGCGGAGGCAATGCCGAATGCTTGCGGGATAATATTGACGCGCTGGTGGTGCCTCCGGGAGATGCAAATGCCTTGGCCTTCGCCTTGACGAGAATGTTCAAGGATTCTGGGTTGCGCCAACGCCTGGCCGTTGCAGCCAGGCAGACCATCGATCAACAATTCTCCCCAGTCGTTTTCTCATCCGCCATCCATCAGCTCGTGTCAGAAGTGTGCCTGCCCGTGAAAGAGGATGAGCCTGCTTTGAAAATTGCCGGGCAGCCTAAGCCCTCCAACCAGGAGTTGTTGCCTCAGCGTCCGATCCGTTATTCAGGCTCGCCATAAAGCGGTGAAACGGAGATCACCGGGTCATAGTCGCGACCATATTTGTTCTTGTGATGCGCCAGCAGGTCGCCGGACGCCTTGATCCGAAACGTTCCGAGGCTGTGGGTATCTTCGTCAATTGTGACTTCACGATCGAGGTTTTTAAGGGTTGCCGGAAGCGCGCGCTCCGACCATATCTGGATTTGATATCGCCCATCAGGCACTCCGGAGATATGCACTTTACCGGCTTTGTTCGTGACTCCGTAATAAGGCGTTTTCATCGTCACAACCACTGCGCTCATCTGCGGATGGATGTTGCAAAAAATAAAGGATACGCCAGGGCGATCGAACTTCACGCTACGAGTCGATCCTGCCGCATAAAGCCCCAAATCAAAGCGCTTCCCGTCGAAAAGCGAAAATACATTGTGAAAAAAGGGATCTTTGTTTGGGAAATCCACCAGCGATCCAACTGGCACGACCAAAAGGTGGGGATCGAAGCGTTTGTGGAATTGCACGAGTTGGAAATGGCGCGGAAGCGATTGAAGCGCGGTTCCCGCCTGTGTGATGGCCGGACCCGAGAGCGGGGTAAGCCAAAGAACGACGTTCGAGGCGTCGGTCACGGCAATCTTTTTGGATGAAGCTGCATACTCGACGTGAGCCTCCACCGTCACCGCTTCAAGAAACCCTGAAAAGACGCCTAAGAGCGCAACGACCATCAGCGCTCTGACCGCTGCGCAGGTTGCCCTCCCCCCAAGCCTGCTAAAAGAGCACTCCAACTCCCAAATTGATCTGATTCGCCCGGTAAGGTTCTTCATTGACGTCGGTGGTCCAGAGACGCCGGTATTCGAGGGAGAGCAGCAGGTTCGATCGCAGGTGATAGATGAAGTTGACCAGGCTGCCTTGGTTCTTCTCAATCGCAGCATTAAAGTAGCTTTGCGCATTCAGAAACCGGTGAAGATCCGCAGCAAATGATTGATCCTCACCAAACGCCCCGTTGAACTCAAGCCGTTCAGTAGGATGAAACTTCAGTTGGCCCCATCCCCCGGCGGAGTTCAAACCCATGACAGAGGTTGCAGCGCTGATTAAAGAACCATTGTACAATACGCTTCTTCCTATTCCACCTCCCAGACCGCCAATGGCATAGCCGCGATAAAGCTCACCGGAAAAGCTGAACCAGCGGCCTAAGGGCAAGTCCCAGTCGGCTGTTCCTGCCCAGCCATCGATTTTCCGCCCGAAACCCCAATTTTCCGGCGCGTAATACCCTCCCACACCCACTGTGGCGGTCTGGCCAAAGGCTGAGGCGCTCCAGGCTATCCGCGTCGCGTAGCCAGGTTGTCCGGATCGCTCCCCGGCCTGCGGGGTTCGATAAAAGTTGTAGATTGGGGGTTCACCCGTCAGGGAATCCAGAATGCCTCCTTGCAGGATCATCTTGGAGGTTTCGGACAAGTTAAAGCGGCGCTCAAGGCGAATCTGCGGCGCCCACGCCCAGAGATTCCCGGAGTATGAGAAAGCGGGTTCAGCGAGAGATGCCAGCGAAGTGGGGGAAAGGGGCGAGAAGAAGAGCATGTCTTGCCCCGCTGTCAACGAAGTATTTGACCAATCCATTTGGAAGGTCGCTGTGCGCATTCGCATAATCCCGGCGGTGACGCCATTCAGGGCGTTGGGGAATCCTCCAAAAAAGTCCATCTGAACTTCACCGCGAGTCCGGGCTCCGGCGAGCGTCGGACCGGAAACATCAATTCCAACCATCGATTGCCGGACGGTAGCGCCAAACGCGGCATTGGAATCCAAAGGGCCGCGCTGCTGGGCGAAACGAGGAACGTCCTGATTGTCAACGCTCCCTCGATTACTGAATACATTGAGCAAGGCCATCCCTGAGAGGCGGACGCGATATTTGGAAGCGCTTTCGACCTTGGTTTGATACTGGTCATCAACTTTACTTTCCAAAAGCTGCTGCTGTTCTTCCAGATTCGACAGCCGATTCCGGAGATTGTTGTCAGCCTTGGCCGACGCATCCAGTTGGGGCGGTGCGGCGGACGATGCGCTGCGGGTGTTGGCTTGAGGTGCCGATGCAGGCTTTGCGGAAGAATCGAGAGCCAATAATCGGGCTTGCGCATCGCGGAGTTCCGCGCGGAGTTTTTCAGTTTCCGCCTGCATGGAGTCCATCCGGGACTGCATGCGCGCCATGCTGAGTTGTAGAGCCCGGATCTGCGCCTGCATGTCGCCCGCTGCGCCTGAAGCCGCATTTGCAGGCCGCGGCGCAGGGGCATTCTGCCCGGTAGACAGTGCGGCGGCGCTCAGTAAAATGACCGCACAAATACCCAGCTCTCGAAGAATTCTGAGGCTTCGCTCACCCATGACTTCCTCCTGGCCGTCTTCGATGGCGCGGCGGCCCGAACCTGTTCTTTTAATTGCTCGTTGTTGTATTTATTCCCTGAAAGCCAGCCATGAAAGAAAACCGCCATGCAGCGCCTGGCGAACTCTATCTATTGGTCGCATAGCAGATCAAAGTTGCGCCCATTCTCCACCGTTAAATTCAACCTGATCCCGACGCGGAGTTCAAGCAAAATGCCGGGAAAATCTGGCCATTTTTGTAATTAATTTGTAAAGATTTTATTAGTTTCTGCATTTGAACGGAAAGAATGGTGTACGCTTTAGAGGGTTGTAGTCTGCCACAGGACAGATTGCCTTGGGCCGGGGAGGGTTATAACACCGGCGGCTTGGGCGCCGGTTATAGGTGTCAGGTTTATGGAAAAGCTTCTGATTATTGAAGACGATCGAGTAATTCACAAAGCCTTGAAGCAATTGTTCGAGTCCGAGGGCTATGCAATCGAATTCGCC
>DATGKJ010000065.1:0-10517 GCA_035294685.1 Terriglobia bacterium
CCGCCTAGATGACACGGTCACGAAACTGCAAAACGTCGCTGACCAGATTTCCGAGGGGCGCGGAACGCTCGGTCAACTAGTCTCAAACGATGCGCTCTATCAGAAGTTGAATTCCACGATCGACCACGCCAATCAGATGATGGACCAAATCCAGCATGGGCAGGGAACTCTCGCCAAGCTGATGAACGATCCTTCCTTATACAACCATCTGAATACAACCGTTGTTCAGGCCAGGGACCTGATGAGCAACGTCAACGAGGGGAAGGGGACGCTCGGCAAGCTCGTCAATGATCCCCAGCTTTACAATCGCCTCAATACAGTTGCCGGGAATGTGGATACCATCACCGCGAGAATGAAGAACGGCCAGGGGTCGCTCGGATTACTCTCTACGGACAGCAAGCTTTACAACAATCTCAGCGCCAGCGCCGTGTCGCTGCGAGAATTCCTGAACGAGTTCAGAAAGAATCCCAGGAAATATCTCACCTTGCATTTACATATCTTTTAAGAAGCGCGCCAAGTGACAAGCGAAGGCGTCAAGAGGGGGAATCAACGTAGGGACGACGGACTCTGCCCAGAATGCATGCCGCATGCGTCCTGCGATCTCCGGGGCTTTTCAGTGACCTGCCAGACACCTTTAAGTTCGGTCGCCCATCCCCGTTGCTTTCGACTCGATCATAAACCCGCCCATTCAGTCACCAATGCGCTGGATATAAAAGCAGGCGCTCGCCGAGTGCAATGTGTCTACAGGAGACTACAGGCGTTGATCCTCACCGATAACGTATGGCAATTCGGCTATTCACCAGATAGCGGCTTTCCTCTATCTAAGTCTCTGATTCTTCAGGAGCCCCCAGGGGCTTCGATCCTCACTCCTTCGCGCTCGGCAGTCCGAATGATAATTCTCTGGCGGGCTTTTACAATCCTGCTACCAAGGTCTTCTACATGCCGGACTGGGTTCCCGTCAAAGAGCGGCTTCCCGTCATGGCTCACGAACTCACCCACGCGCTACGAGGCTGGCGGAGCGGGGGCGGGAACGGAGAAGAGCAGGTTCTTCACGTCGGAGGGCGGCGCCTGATCAGCGCTCCGAATCTGCTGCTTGATGCGCAGAACCTCTTTCAACTCCGCAATCGATTTCTGTTTTTCTCCAAGGGCGCGATAAGTGGCGCTGAGCGTCTGGTGAGCTTCCACCATGTCAGGCCACAGCCGGACGGCGGCGGTCAGGTGCTCAAGCGCAGCCTGATAATCCTTTTCCTGATAGGCGATCCTTCCGGCGAGGGACTGCGTGTAGGGGTCGTTTGGGTCGAGCGCCAGCGCTTTCTCAATAGCCTTCTTGGCTGCGGCGCGATCCGGCGGATAGCTTTCGATATCGGCCAGCGCAAGGTTGTAATAGGCCAGCGCATCGCGCGCGCCGAGCGCGATCGCGGTTTGAAGCAATGGCCTGGCCTGTTCAGCCTTCGCCTGGCCCACCAGGATGATGGCGTTGATCAGATAAGCCTGGCTCCATTCCGGCCAGCGCGCTTCGATCTGCGCCAGCAGCTTCTGCGATTGCTCGAACTGATGGACCAGCCCGTAAGCAATCGCCTGGGTCAGAAGGATCTGGGGAGAATCGGGGAATTTCCTGACGGCCTGATCCAGCAGTTCGAGCAGTTCGCGATACTGATTATGCTTGATCAGAAACAGCGCGGCTTCAAAGTAAAGATCGGCGCGGGTGGGAGACGTTCTCAGGCCCAGCGTCAGATCGCGCGCCGCTGCCTGGGCCTTGCCCATCGCGTCCAGCATCTGCGCCCGGAGCAGATAGTAATCGCCGCGCCGGGCCTCAAGGGGCGTGCCGTCAAGTTCGCTCAGAGCCGCCGCCGGGCCGGACGTATGAAAAGCCGCGATGGCGAGGTCCAGCCGTGCGCCTGCGTCGTCGGGGCGGAGGGCCAGCGCGCGAGCCAGAAACTTCCGCGCCTCCGCATACTGCCGGTATTCGAGTAAAGTCCTGCCGCAATCCCGAAGCGCTTTGGCATTCGCAGTCTGGGCGAGAATCT
Organism: Terriglobia bacterium; assembly: GCA_035294685.1. Lineage (GTDB taxonomy): Bacteria > Acidobacteriota > Terriglobia > UBA7540 > UBA7540 > RH2-MAG17b. The sequence continues at coordinate 2,028 of DATGKJ010000065.1, forward strand.
GATTGTAGACGTCCAGGGCTGCCGCCGATTGCCCCTGCGCCAGTTGCGCTTCACCCCAGCGGACTTTCAGGCTGACGTCCTGCGGGTTCATCTCCATGTTTCGCTTCAGGTGTTCGAGGTAACGCGCCTTCTGCTCCTGAACCGGCAGGCTCAGATAATCAAAGAGGCCGCTCGTGGCTTTTGGCTGTTCCGGCGGCAACTGCTGGAACTGTTTGAGGGCTGCGAGCGCCTTCTGCTCCTCGTGCGCGCGCTGGAGAGCGCGGCTGTAATGGAGCAGAATCTTGCGATTCTGCGGGGCCAGTTGCGCGGCGCGGCTGAAAGCTTCGACGGCCTCCTCGGGCTGATTCAACTGCAAATCCACCTGCCCTAACACATCGAGCGCCTGGAAATTTTGCGGCTCGCGATCGAGAACGAATTTCAGGTCTGTCACCGACTGCGGATAACGGCCCTCCTGAAAAAACAGAACAGCGCGAGCGTATCGCGCCGGAGTAAAGCCAGGGTCAAGCTCGATGGAACGGTTCAAATCCGCAAGGGCGCGGTCCCGCTCCCGGACGGTTTCACTCACGCCCAGTTCGTACAGCCCGCGCGCATCGCGCGGATGCTTTTGGACATAGGCGCGAAGGTCCTGCACCGCCTCGTCGATGCGCGGCGTGCGCGCCAGCGCAAAGGCGTATTCGCGGCGAACCAGGGCGTCATGGGGTTTGAGGAGCAGATATCCCTTGAAAGCATTTGCCGCATCGCCGTAATACCCCATCGCTTCAGACACCTGCCCCATCAAAAGCAGCACATCCGGACGCTCAGGGGCAAGATGATGGGCGCGCACGAGCAGGGTGACAGCCTGATCGTTGCGGTTAAGCCCGGATTCAACACGCGCCAGATTGTAAAGCGTATCCACATCCTGAGGACGTTGCCGGAGTGCGATCTGAAGCGCCTGCCGGGCGCGCTCAAAGTGACCGGCATGAAAGGCGGCGAGGCCAAGGTTATAAAGGACGTCGAAATTCGCGGGGTCTTGATCCAGGGTGCGCGTCAGGGCCTGCTCCGCCTGCGAGTATTGTTTCCATCCCGCCTCAACCATTCCCACTGAAAAGGTCACCCGCGGGTCACCCTGGCCCCGGTGTTCGACGTTCTCCAGCAAACTTTCCGCCTCGGCGGTTTTACCCTCCATATGAAGCGCCCTCGCTTCGAGGATCTCGACAGAAGGTTGACGCTTGATCTCTTCCGGCAGCGCATTGAGATAGTGCAGCGCTGATGGTCCCAGACCTTGATCCACGCTGATGGCCGCCAACTGGAGGTTGGCGTTGGGATGGCGCGGGTCGAGCCTCAAAACGCGGAGGTAGGCCTCGCGCGCCTGGGCGACATTGCCCATGGCGAGATAATGGTTGCCGAGATTATTCAGAAGAGAAGCGGAATGTGGGTCAAGACGGAGCGCCTCGGCGTAACAGGTCTCCGCTTCCGGATATCGTTTTTCCGCGTCCAGCACCACGCCGAGCATCCCCAATGCGTGTGGATCGCGGGGATGGGATTTTAATGCCGCGCGCAACGCCGCTTCTGCGGCGGCATAATTGCCGCGCTCAAAATCAGCATTGACCTGCTCGTAAACTTGCTCGGGCGCCTGCTCCTGCGCCCATATAGGCTGCAAGGTAAACGCAAGCGCCACGCCAATGCTTATTGCAACCTTGCTCAAGAACATCAAAAAGACTTTACCACGGAGAGCACAGAGAACGCGGAGGAAAGACCTCTACGCTCTCTGTACCCTCTGTGGTAAGCGCTTCGCAACAGAATCAGTCTCCCTGCGAGCAACTTTTGTTGCCGCGTCTTATGCATTCACCACAAATCACCAGTAAAGCTTCGCCGCGATTTGCACCTCCCGTGGAGAATTGGCCTGACATGTAATCTGTCCGAACGTCCCTGTATTCCCCTGCGCGTCCGGTCCGCAAAACTGCACATGGTTCAAGGCATTGAAGCTCTCCAGACGAAGTTCCAAATGCCCGGCTTCGCCTAGTTTGCTGATCGGGATCTCCTTGAAGAGAGAAAGCGAAGCATTTTGAGTTCCAGGAGCCCTGACACTTCCAATTTCTCTCGGAGCCGTGCCAAGCGTAAAGGGCGCTGGTTTGACGACAACTTGAGGATCGGCGAAATACTGATTAACCATACAGGTCTCGTCACAGTTATTCTTCTTGAGCGTACCAAGAAGGTTGGGCCGCTGCCCGCCGTATGTGGGAAGCGGTTGCCCGCCTGACAGACTCAAGGAAATCGGTTGCCCGTCGTCAAATCGCCAGAAGCCTTGCGTCTGCCAGCCGCCGAGAACAGCATCTGCGACGCGATTCCAGTGACCACCCCAATGCTGGCCGTGGCCGAATGGCAGTTGATAGATGTAGCTGAACGTCAGCACCTGCGGGATGTCATACTCGGAAAGCGACCGTTCAAGTTCCCGGTTGTTGGGATCCTGCAAGGAGGTGAAGCCGCCCAGCCACGTGGTATTACTACCCTGGACAGACGAATCATCAATGGATTTTGACCAGGTGTAGTTGCCCAGAAACTCCAGCCCGTGGCTGAATTTCTTCTCCACTCGGAGTTGAAGGGCGTGATAGATGGAGTTGGCCCAGGGTGGATTCGGGCCGCCGAAACCACTAAATTGCGGACTCGGCAACATAAGCTGTGTCGCGCCAATCGTTGGGCCGCAAATGCCGCAGCCGGGCGTGTTGATCAGGCCGAAAAACGGATTGGGAACCTGGGTATTGAGCGCCGTAATTTGAGCTGAAGAGGCCTTTTCAACCCATGGGCCAAGGTATTGCAGCCCTCCGGCTCCGCCGTAATAGAGATGGGTTCCTTTGGTGCCCACGTATTCAGCATCCACCAGCACCCCATGAAATTCGTGCTGAAGGCCCAGACTCCAGGTCTGCGAATAGGGCAACTGGTTCCACGTGCGAACCATGCCGGAAACGCCCAATCCAAGGTTAGTCAGCAAGCCTTCTGAGCTTCCGGGCGGCAAAATCAGGCCTGTCGGAAACGGATTACTGAGACGGCCAAACGGCGTAGCGCCGTTGCCCTGAAAAGTGGTGAGCCAGGGCGTGGTCTGCAGGAACCCGTCAAATACTCCCAGGCCTGTGCCGGAAGCGATATAGTCGGGAACTGCATAGAAGATTCCATATCCGCCGCGTAATACAGTGTCATGGGGCAGCAGATAGGCCAAGCCGAAGCGCGGGGCGAAGCCCTTCGAATAGACATTCACGGGATAGCGGGTGAATTTGTTGGCGAAAACCAGGCCGCCCTTGGCGGCGATATTGGGAACCGGCAGGCCCGCCGACGTGAAATCATTGATAGCTTTCTGGGAGAGAGGCGGGATAAACAGAGGCGGCACGGCGTTCGGGTCAAGCCAGTTCTGGCGGTTGTAGCGTTCCGTGCGCGGAAGGTAGAGATCGTAGCGAATGCCGAGGTTCAGCGTGAGCTTGCGAGTGGTTTTCCAGTTATCCTGGAGATAACCGGCGTACTCAAAGTTCTGGGTGCTGACGGCAAGCGGGATTTCATACTGGCCCCACTGGCCCGGGCCGCCAATGCCCGTGAGGAAAGACGCCATGGCGTCGCCGCCGCCCCACCACGGGTGCTCTGAAGTGGTATTAAAATCGTAAGTAAAGACCCCGTCCGGGACGCCGGGCTGCAGGAAGCTATCCTTGTGGACTCGCATTTCGCCGCCAAACTTGAACTCATGACGGCCGGCCATTTTGTCCAGGGTGGCCATCAGGTCATGAGTTTCAAGGGCGTAGTGCAGCACGGACCAGGCCTGGGCGCCGAGGGATTCAGGACCTACGTAGGTGTAGCCGCCATTGATGTAAATGGTGGGCGCGGCGCTGATGCCGGAAGTGGCCATGTAGGAAGGCAACCCCAAGTCTTTAATCGGATCGAAATTGGGGAAGTCTTTGTCCACTCCCAGGGTGTAAGTGGAAAAGCGCGTCCAGCCGTAAGAGCCCGTGAAAAGCAATGTGGGGCTGATGTTGCGAGTGAAATTGAGTACAGCGCTCTGGGCGCCTCCGTGGCCCGGCCCCTGCGTATTCGTATTCAAGGGATTGTTCCATGGATTCGCGCCATGATAGTAATTAAACGCCATGGACACGCGGGCATCGAACATCGACCGGTCGCTGATCTGATCATCAATTTTGACATCGAACTGATTGCCCGAGTTGGCGTTGGTTCCCGTCCCCGCCCAATTATTGAAGCGGTTATAGGAGGAAGTTCCCACACCCACGTTGGGCAGCGGGTAAAACTGCATCATCTTGAACGCCACAGGGTCAATCAGATTGCCGGAGACTTGCGGAAGCTGGTAGGGCGTGCCGGCGAGCACCGGGCTGCCGGGGCTGGTGTAAGTTGCCAGGTTGTTAAAGGGAATGAAGGCGGTTCGATCGGGGCCGCCTTCGCTGGGATTATAAACGCCGCTATAAGGGTCCCATAATTGGCCGTTGGAATTGGAACACACCCCTTGAGCGTTGAAGGTTCCGCCATTGTCGGTGCAGAGCTCGGAAAAATCTCCGTTGCGCTCGGCCACGCTTGGAACGCCCGCCGCAAAAGCGGCAAGAGTGCGGGTGCGCGAGCCCTCGTAGTCCCCGAAAAAGAAGAGCTTGTTTTTCCGGATGGGCCCGCCCAGCGTGAAACCAAAATCATTGTAGCGAAGAGCCGGGATGGCGATCCCATTCCGGTTGTTGAACCAGTTGTTGGCGTCCAGCGCCTGATGGCGGAAGAATTCATAGACCGAGCCGTGAAACTGGTTCGTTCCTGAGCGCATGATCACATTGACCACCGTATTGCCGCTGAATCCCTTATCTGCGCTGAAATTGTTCTGTTCGACTTTGTACTCCTGTACCGCATCCACCGAAGGGGTGTAGAGCGGATCAAGAATTTGCGTATTCTGTTCGGGCGCCGTTACCGTCACGCCGTCGATCAGAATGTCCGCTGTAGCGTTGCGTCCGCCGTTGGAAGTGAAATTGTTAGCCATGGAATTCGGCCCGAAGACGCTCGTGGGCGGCGGGTTAATGCCGGGCGTGAGGAAGGCCAGATCAAAAACGCTTCGACCGACGAGCGGCAGATCATTAATCAGATGCCGGTCCACCGTTTGCCCCGTCGTGGCGTCTTGCGCCTGTAGCAACGGCGCAGCCCCCGTGATGTTCACCGTCTGCGTGGTGGCTCCCACCTTCAGCGTCACGTTAACGGTCGCGTTCTGGTTCACCACCAGGTTGATCCCAGATTGACTGTAAGTCTGGAATCCCTGAGCTTCAACGCTCAGCTTGTATGTGCCGGGCGTGAGATTCGGAAATCGATAAAGCCCGGTGCCGTTGGTGGTGGTTGAAAAAGTGAATCCCTTTTCCATGTCGGTGACCGTCACTTTGGCTCCCGGAATTACGGCGCCAGATGGGTCCTGGACAACACCAGTGATGGAGCTGGTGTAAACCTGCGCTTGGGCTGGAATCAAAAGAAATCCGGCGAAGCAGCAAACCATGGCCAAAACCTGAACAGCGAGCCTTCGCGTCGCAGACGAGCAGCAATAATCTTTGCCTCCTGCGTAACCGTTTCCTCTTCTGAAGCTCATATGCCCTCCTTAGAAAAATGGTTGAGCGAGTCCTCAAAAGTAATGTTTCAAACGCCGAAAAGAATATAGCGCGTCCAAATTAAGTGTCAAGAGATAACTGTAAAATTTAGTACATTCTGGGAGCAGTGCCATGCCGTCTCGGCCTTGTGTTCAATGAGGTTGGACAATTCGTGAATTTTACCCCTTCATGCTGCTCAATTGGGCCTCATTTCGTGTCCTTTCTCATGACGAACAATTTCCCGATTTTTAAGTTAAGTCAATTCTTTTCTATCAACTACGAGACACGAACAAATTAAACTCATAAGTCATTTAGAATCTTAATGGTACAAGAAATTTTGGAAATTGTTGGTCACGGGTGAGCAAATAATAAGTCAACAAGAACCATGATTTCAGTAAGATAGCTTATTTTTCGCGCTCACAAGGCGCAAAGGGACCGCCCAGTGGATTTCATGCACAGGTTGTGGAGTTTTCGGCAATCTGCTAAGGCTATTGGTTTGGGCTTGGCGGCGGAGGCGGGTGTCTGTTAAGGCTCAGATTCTTGTAAAGAGCGAGTTCGGTTGCGGCCTTGTCTGGCTGGCCCAGTTTTCGATAAGCCCGCCACAACGCATAATGAACCCTGCTATCTTGCGGATTCAGACGGGCGGCGGTTTGAAGCAGCGACAACGCGGCCTGGATTTTTCCCTGATCGAGCCAGATTTGGCCCAACAAATAATGCGACTCTTCATTGGAGGGGTCGCGAGAAATGGACTTTGCGAGCATCTCAGCCGCCTGCGCCCTCAGTAAGGCGTTGTTTGCGCCTGCTTCGGCCATGAGCAGTTTGGCATACTCCCGGTAGGGTCGCGCATCGCCAGGGGACATGCGGATGGTCTTCTGGAACGCTGCGGCGGCCTGGCGGACTTCTCCCAGACCCGCGAGCGAAGTGGCCCGCCCGAATTCAGCGTCGGCTGATGAGGGCCTGAGCCTGGCCGCCTGTGTGAAGGATGCCACGGCATCTTTGTAATATTGTTGCGATCTTTCAATCCTTCCTTTCGTCAGGTAGCAATTGAAAGATTCCGGAATCTGCTGGACACAATCTTTCATCAACGCCAGGGCCGTATTGGCCCGTCCGTGCTGCCAGAGAATCATGGCAAGGTCCTGGTAATACGAATCCGTGGATGGCGCGAGGGCAATAGCCTTTTCGAGAGCTGCCTGCGCCAGAGCGAGTTGATTTTCTTTCGCGCGGCAAAGTCCCAGGAGTTCATAGACCCTCGCGTTCTCATGACCTTCCCTCAGAAGCTCTTCCAACAATTGCTGGCTTGCCGCGTAACGACCGGCTCCGTACTCCACATGAGCCAGATGAAAAGCCAGCCGGGAGGGGTCAGGATAAACCGATCGAATGGAGTCGAAGAGTTTTTCCGCCGTTTGCCAGTCTCCGGCTTCCTCCGCCATCTGGCCTCCCAGAAAGACGGATTCCGGCGGGTGAGGATGAGCAAGTAGAGTCGCCAGTGTTTCCCGCGCCCTTGGAGCCTGGCCGGTGCGGTAATAAGCGCGGGCCAGCGCAGCGAGAGACTCAGGGTGTTGCGCGACAAGATCGGGAACCGAACCAAGCAGGCGCGCGGCTTTGGAATAATTCCTGAGATTCGCTTCCGTCATCCCTAAGAGCAAAATGGAAGATCGGTCTGCGGGCTGAGCCTGAAGAATCCGCTCGAGATTTTCTCGGGCAGAATTAAACTCACCCAACTGAAACTGATCGGCAGCCAGGCTGCGGCGGAGCGCCAGGCTGTCGGGATCAAGACGAAGAGCCTTTTCAAAATAGATCTCCGCTTCCTTCAGGTTTCGCTGCATCGCCAATACCGTGGCAAGATCAGCCAGGTAATCGGCATTCTTCGGATCGAGAGCCACGGCTCGGCGCAATTCAATCGCTGCCTGATCCAGATTGCCCGTATGCGCGAGTTCCAATCCGCGAGCGGCATGCGCCTGGGCCGTGGTTAAGCTTTGAGCGAAGGACGGTATCCCGCGCTGACCCAGGAAAAGACAAACCAGAAGAAAGAAAGGAAAGGCGCGGTTCATTTCTCGACCCTGAGGTGCATTATACTGAGCTACTTCTGAGACCCGCATCCTGGAGGTTCAACCTGCGTTGTCACAGTATAGACCACAACGAGCACACCGGGCGGGCCGCTTTGTCCCTGACCAGGCGCCGCCTGCTGAGGCCTGCAAATGACAGTGACAGCATTTTCTGTAGCGGCGCTCTCCGCAGCGCCGAAAAATCGCCGGTAGGGACACCGGCGCTACAGCCGAGGTTGTCACTGTCATTTGCAGGCTTCAATAGAAGTCATCGAAAACTTTCTGAATGCAGTATTCGCTTACCGACGGGAGGTCCTACCATGAACCGAAGAAAATTCCTGGGCACGCTGTCAGGGGTTTCCGTGGCAGCGCCTGCATGGCTCGAAGCGCAGGCGGGCCCGCCCGTGAACGATCCTGTTGAAAAAGACGTTCCGGCGAAGACTCCCACCATTGCTCTGAATCATCTCGGGTTTCGGCCACATACCGGGCGCAAAGCGCTGGTGGTGCGGGTGACAGGCAACGAATCGCCGCATGAATTTTCGCTCCGCGACGTGGTGCCACCTTTCCATTTCACGCGGCCTCTGACGCTCGAGCGGGGAGACCTGGGGCCGTGCCTGACGGCGGATTTCACGGATCTTGACCGCCCGGGAATCTACCAGATCCGCGTAGGTGACGAACGTTCTGTTCCATTTTTCATTCGGGAAAATGTCTGGCGGCGGACGCTTCCGAAAGCGGTGGGCTACTACCGATATCAGCGTTGCGGCGTGGACGTTCCGGGCGTTCATCCCATTTGTCATCTGGATGATGCGCGCCGGCGCGACAATGGCGAACATGTGAACGTCGTTGGCGGCTGGCACGATGCCGGAGAC
>DATGKJ010000066.1:0-13479 GCA_035294685.1 Terriglobia bacterium
GCCGGCGGAAAGAATCCCACGAGTTTCAGCTCACCACTGAGGATGCCGAATTCCTGCGCGGTCTCAGGATCAGCGTCGATGACGAAGGCCAGTAATCTTTCGTTCCACCCCGGTAAGTCCTTTCTAAACTGTTAAGCCATCCGTCGATCATTCAATTTCAGTCCCAGGCTTGCCCAGGGAAAAACGATTTTATGTCCAAAATTCTAGTCACCGGCTGCGCAGGCTTCATCGGATTTCATCTTTGTCGCAGGCTGCTCGCGCTGGGATATGACGTTTGCGGTCTGGATAATCTCAGCGAGTATTACGACCCCAGGCTGAAGGCTGCCCGGCTTTCGCAAATCTCTGATCACCCCCGCTTCCGATTCGTTCGCATCGACCTTGCGGAGCGGCAAAAGGTGGCGGAACTCTTCGCAACCGAACAGTTTGAACTCGTCGCCCATATGGCCGCTCAGGTTGGCGTGCGGCATTCGCTCAAAGATCCTTATGCCTATGTCGATTCAAACCTGGTCGGATTCGCCCATGTGCTGGAGGGTTGCCGCCATGGCGGAGTGCGACACCTGGTTTTCGCCTCGTCAAGTTCCGTTTACGGCGCCAACACTCAGATGCCTTTTTCTGAACACCACAGCGCCGATCATCCCGTCAGCCTTTACGCAGCCACCAAGCGGGCCAACGAACTTATGGCCCATGCGTACGCTCACCTTTATCGACTGCCTGCAACCGGACTTCGATTCTTTACGGTGTATGGTCCCTGGGGACGGCCCGATATGGCATTATTCCTTTTTACCAAGGCCATCCTGAACGGCGAGCCTATCGAGGTCTTCAATGAAGGCAGGATGCAGAGGGACTTTACTTACATCGACGACATCATCGAAGGCATCGTGCAAACAATTGGCCGGATTCCGCAACCGAATCCCAAGTGGGACGGCGATCATCCCGACCCCGCCTCGAGCTCTGCGCCATTCCGACTCTACAATCTTGGAAATCATCAGCCGGTCGAACTCCTCTCGCTCATCCGGATTCTCGAATCCAAGCTGGGGAAGAAGGCGAAGCTCAACCTCATGCCTCTCCAACCAGGCGACGTGCTCACAACCTACGCCGATATGGATGATCTTGCCCGTGACATCGGCTTTCGACCGCAAACTCCGCTCGAGATCGGCATCGAACGTTTTGTGGAATGGTATCGCAGCTACCACAAGGGTTAGTGAGGGAAGCTACTTTTTCCGCTGGGAGCGCAGCTTATAGGCCTGGATTACGAACGAGACGGCAAGCCAGACGCAGATCACCGCAAGCGGAATGGCAATCACGGGCGGCCAGAGGACTGCGACGACGGCGAGGCCCAGAAGAACAGCGCCCGCGTAAATCATGATCGTCCATTCGGCGGGCCCCAGCAGGCGGCGGCGGGTGATCGCGGCGCTCACCGTGCTGCCTAGAGTGAGGACGCTGGATGCGGCGCGACCCGCGCTTCCGGGCGCGCGCCGGGCGCGATGCGATGGGTTCTCCGGCTCCTCGGATAAGCGCAACCGGCGCCGTTCGCTGAGGATGATTTCGGTGGAATGCGAGGTCGTCCAGATACATCTGCTCCATCTCGCGGGCGAACAGGTCGTCTTCCACCACCACGTCGAGTTCCCAGTTCCCGATCCAGCTTGCCAGGTTCAAATTGGTGGACCCCACCCGCGCCCACCGGCCATCAGCCACGGCGGTCTTGGCATGCAACATCGGCCCATTCCACTCAAAGACCCGCACGCCGGCTTCGAGCAAGGGCCTGAAGCCCGCGCGGGACAGGGCGCCGATGAAGGGAACATCCGTCGAACGCGGCACGAGCAGCCGCACATCCACTCCGTCCGAAGCTGCGGCCCGCAGAGCCTGCACGTACGCCGTGGTCCCCACAAAGTAGGCATCGGTCAGCCAGATGGACCGCCGGGCGATGGCGGCCACCAGTTGGTCAAGCCGGTAAACGCCTGCCACGCTCGGCGAGCTCGCCACCACGCGTAATGCCACCTCACCCGCCGCGGCTATGGATTCACGATTTTGCTGAAGCTCTTCAGGAGCGATGGGCGCGCCGCAAGCCGCCCACGTTTCAGCAAACGCCTGATCGATATCCGCGACGGCTGGCCCCTCGATCTCAACCCCGGTATCCCGCCACGGACCTATCCCGCGCTTGGGACGGCCCACCCAGCGGCGGTCAATGCAGAGTCCGCTCACAAAACCTACGCGACCATCAACCGAAATCATCTTGCGATGGTCGCGGCTGAGCCAGCCGAGGGGGCTATCAAACCGCGGAGGGTTAAAACACCTCACTTCCACCCCAGACTCCGTCAGATTTCTCCAGAAGCTTCGTCCCACGCCGCGGCGAGACCCCATCCAGTCATAAATCAGCCGGACATGAACGCCTTCCCGCGCTTTGGCCGCGAGAAGCCCCGCGAATTGGCGTCCCACTTCATCATCACGAATGATGTAGCTTTCAAAAAAAATGCGCTTCCGGGCTGCGCGCATGGCCTCAAGCCATACGGGATAGTTCTCTCCGGCGTCTTTGAGGATGCGCAAGCGGTTTCCGTGCACGAGCGGCGCGCCGGCAGCGCGCGAGAAAGCCTGATCCGCAATCGCGCGAAGAGGCGAAAGCACATCCTGTTCCGAATACCTCGAAATAACACTGCTCATGGGGCGGCTGCCGTTCAAAAACTCCCTGGGATTGCTCGATCGGCTGGATTGGGGTTCCGCCGGGCCTGACTTAATTATAAGCGCCCGCAGGCAGCGCGCCGCAATAATTCCCCAGATCACCCGTATGCAATACGGTCATCCTCCGAAACCATGTTGTTCGCTTTATCCTAACTATAACATTTATCATTTCTACTTTTAACACAATCCGGAAAATGTTATTTATTGAAGTGTAAGGACAGCGCGGGCGCCCTGCGTCCCCCCTCCAAGCAGTAAGCCGCAGGCGCCTTGCGCTGGAAATCAGAAAAAGGAGCAACGACGGAACGGAGGCAGGAATCATGACGATATTGGAGGAGCGCGTTATTTTCATTACCGAAGCCGACAGAGAGAAACTTGGCCGGATCGTGAACTCGGAAAGAGAGTCTCTCAGGACCGATCAGAGGAACCTGGAAGCGCTGGAAAAGGAATTGGATCGCGCGGAAGTGGTGGGCGCTTCCGAAGTGCCCCGGGATGTGGTCACGCTAGGTTCCCGGGTGCGAATCCGGGACCTGGTTTCCGGAGAAATCGCCATTTATACCCTGGTTTTTCCAGAGGAAGCCGATATTTCAAGGAACAGAATTTCAGTTCTTGCTCCGATTGGAACCGCGATTCTTGGATATAGCGCAGGAGATGTGATTGAGTGGAAAGTGCCGGGCGGCACAAGAAAGTTAAGAATCGAAGAAGTGCTGTATCAGCCTGAAGCTGCCGGCCGCGAGCGAGGCGCGGGTCTTCCCTGGAATTTCCCGCTCGATACGGGATGCAAAGTATGACCGCATGGCGTGAACTGTTCGCGTCGCAGCTCAGGTCAGATTCGCGCCGGGCAGTTCACCCACCAGCGCCTCCAGGATGTCGTGGACGGTGACGAGGCCCGTAACGGAGCCTTGTTCATTGAGTCCCAGCGCGATCTGGGTTTTGGATCGCCGAAACGCCTCAAGCAGCTTTAGCGCCGGCAAATGTTCCGAGACTTGTAGCGGCTGACGCGCCAGGGGCCGAAGATCGGCGTTTCCACCGGCCAGGTTGCAGGCAAGCAGATCCTTGATTAAAACCACGCCGAGCACGTGATCAAGATCCCCCAGACAAACTGGAAAGCGCGAATGTCCGCTCTGCTGAATTTTTTCGAGGATTCTCGCAGTTGTCTCACGAGCGTCCAGCCAGACAATTTCCTCTCTTCGGGTCATGATCTCACGGACGGTGTAATCCGCCAGGCGAAAGACTCTTTCCACCATGACTCGCTCCGCCTTTTCGAAAATGCCGGCCCGGGTCCCCTGATCGAGCAATAGCCGTACTTCCTCCTCCGTGACCGGAGGCTCGCGCGAAGGCCCAATCCCAAGAACTCGCAGAACGATCTCCGTGGACTTATGAATGAAATGAACGGCCGGGGAAGCGATCCGCGACAACAACTTTAAACTTCTTGCGACGGCCACTGCGATGCGTTCGGGCGTTCGCAAAGCCAGCCGTTTTGGGACGAGTTCCCCAATGATGATAGACAGGTACGTGACGACGCCGACCACGCAGGCAAGGCTCAGCGTTTCACTGTAAGCCGCAATTGAGGGAATCCGCCGAAACTGCGACGCAAGCAGGTCGGCAACCGCCGCGCCGCTGAAAACGCCCGCCAGAATGCCAATCAGGGTGATTCCAAGCTGCATGGTCGATAGGAACTGGCCGGGGCTGTTAGCCAGATCCAGGGCCGCGCGAGCCCGGGCGTTTCCGTTCTCTGCCCATCGTTGCAGGCGGGCCTTTCTCGCCACAACCACGGCAATCTCAGACATCGCAAAGATCCCGTTAGCAAGGATGAGAATCAGGATCAAGATCATTTCCATGACCGCTGTTGCCATTGTCTTTCTCCCTCATGGTCAGCCCATCGTAAGGACCACTTTTGAGTATACGGCCCTTTCCCTGAATTGGGCCGTCACCGGAGCCTGTCATTCCGAGGAGCCGCAGGCGACGAGAAATCTCGCAAGTCCTTTCTTTTTCTCTACAGAGCGAGATTCCTCGCTTCGCTCGGAATGACAGTGTTCAGAATCGTTTTTCGGCAACCTGTTGGAGTGGGGTGGGAAGAATACACTGCGGTATCAGTACGGGAAGTTCAGTCCCGTCGGTTTTTGAAGCGAAGGAAATAAAGAAGTTATTGACCCCGAAGGCCGTATCGCTCTTCGGGATATCCAACCGTTTGTTGAGAAAACGCCATGGCGTTTTTAGTGAATGCCTGCCTCCTGCGCGCGCAATCATCGACAGACAAGAAGAGTGTAGAACAGTTCAAAGACGCCGTGGGCGTATAAATTGTATTGTACGTATGATACAAAATATACAAAAAATACGTAATGGACGCACAGCGCTTGGTAGTGTTCCAGTTTGCCGTGTGACACGGGCGCCTCGCCCGTGAAGCATTGAACCGCCACGGCCAGGATGGCCGTGCCACGTGATGCAAACCGGATTCAGGACACTACCCAGCGCCTTGTTCTGTAGCGCTGATGTCGCCGCCGGTGGACAACCCTTCGGCCCCCTCTCTGCGAAGGAAGGGGCCAAAGGATGGTTGAGAACAGCGCCGTTACAGCCTGCGCGGTTACGTTAATTTGCAAACCTCAGGAAGCGCGAGATTTTGTGCGACCAATTTAAAATCCCAGCTTTTTCCCCAACTCCTGGGTCCGGGATTTGGCGTTGTCGTAATCCACATAATCGCCGATCAATTTCGACAATTGCCCCGCAAGTTCAGCGTTGGATTTTAGATAACCTTCGTATTCCGGGTGCCATGTTTGTTTCCTGTCGTTCAGGTGGTTGATAATCGACTCCGTGTTGGAAGCCATTTCCTGCAGCAGAGGCGTGATACGGTCAATGGCATCCTGCTGCCATGCCTCAGCGCCGTCCCGCGCGTTGTGCAGGTCTGAGACGATCTTTCCTGTTCGATTGATGTGCTCCTTGATCAAATCGATCTGGTGAGCATGACTCTGCCAACTGAGCCGGGATTTCGAATAACTTTCCATTTGGACTGCATCCCGTCTTAGTTGAGCGGCTGACATGCGGGCCTCCTGGAGAAGCCTTGAGGCTTCGGCGGAGTCACCGAAGGCCGGCGCCCACGCGGAAACAAAAAGAACCATTCCGAACACCAGTGCTGCTATTGAGAGATAACCTGACTTTCTGAGTACATTAGCCATTTTGGCTTTCCTCCCTTTCCGACTTGGATTTGCTCGTGCATCAATTTTCAGGGTTTTGGGGACTGTAAAACGAGATAACAACTCTCCGTGGATTCTCCATACCGTCCGCCACTTTGATCGTCAAGTCGCTTATCGGTTAAGGTATCAACCATGTACTGGCTGCCTTATCGCTTACGTCAAAGTAAGCCCCAACACCCGTTTTACTGCTGCCAGTTGGGGTCTTTTGCAAAGCGAACCCCTTGGCCTTTCAAGATTGGCGACTAAAGAATCTGCATGGATATCCGGTTTTTCACGCTGTGGCGCCGCGCAATTCAATGAATATCATCAGTAACGATAGTTAGAAAATTAGAAAATTCATTTACAATATTATCTTTTAATCTAACGATGCTATTCTCGAAAATTTGATCCATCGGGAACGTTTCGCTGTCTTTAGCATCACGGCGTAAGGCGTAGTGCGAAGAGCCGGAAACGCGATCTGGCGGATCGTGCGGAGTTTTTCGATAACCTCTCAGAGCCGCCATCCCGCTCGAGCGCGAACCTTGAAGTCCTGGCGCTTACCGTTGACAACGTGAAATGCCTCCACCTTAATCTTGTAGAACTTCTGATTGGCGGGAACCTGCGGCGTATAGACTAACCGATACTGGGAATCAAGACTCTGAATGACGCCTTGCATCACTCCGGTGAAGGCGCTTTCAAATTTCGGGAACCAGGCTTCGCCGCCGCTCTCGTCGGCCAGCATTCGCATGAACGACTCGGCCTGGGTGAGATGCATCCGCTGAGCGGTGCTGAGGCCATGCGCATACCTGCCGCGCAATAAAGAACCTGCCCCAACTCCATAAACTGTCACGTTGCTGGATTGGAGTGTTTTCCGCACCACGTCATCGAGCGTGTGCTTGCTGAATGTGTCCAGGCCGGAGCCGATTAAGATCAACACCCGCCGACCCTTCAGCTTACCCATCCTCTCCAGCATCTCGTAGACAGCGTCATAGGTATTGATCTCGCTTGACATGGGCGGGCCCAGGCCAGCGAACGCATCTTCCACATCTCCTCGATCCTTGGTGAAATCGACCCGAACATCCATACTGTTCGAGAACGTTGCCGCCGCCAGCCAGTCATCCTGAGGAGCGGCTTTCATAAAGCCCTGAAGCGCCGCCCGAATGTCATTGAAATACAGGTCAGAGTTTCGGCTGTACTCAACCAGCAGCGCAATAGAAACGGGCTTTTCCGGCTGTTCGAGTCGGAATTCTCTGGGCTCGCCGTTTTCAAGCAGTCGGAAATTCTGATGCTGAAGCCCGCGGATCAGCTTGTCTCCCTGTTCGACGGTGACATAGAGGGAAACGGGTTCCGAGTGCTGGGCGTGGCCCGGCGTCGCTGACAGGCCGCCCGCCGCGACGGTCAGACTTACGATAAGCGCGATCTTCAGCTTCCGCCTTGGTTTTCGTGTCTTGCGAAGAGTGAGCATAAACGCCCCCAAGTCCTCAGGCCGCGAAGGCGGCCCCGCCGCGGGGCGAATATTTCGTTAAAGTTCGATCCAGCGCCCGGCCTGCAGCCGGGACAGAGACCTTGCCGTTAATCAGAATGTCGCCAGGACTGATCTTGCGGCCATAGAGTTTCTCATTATCGTCGGAATCCTGTTTCAGCACGGCTCCGTTCAGAGCCACGCCACCAAAAAGGCCGCGAGAGCGTGAATAGCTGAGAATCTGGGCGTGCAACTGCGCATCGGTTTCGGCGGATGCGGAGCGCCCCACCGGGCCGCCGGCCACCGATGCATCGGCGCCCAGCGTGACCTTGCTCTGGAGCAGCTTCTTGGCGCCTCCGGGATTCATTACGATGAACACGATATCGGTCGCTTTCCCGCCAATCTGGAACCCAAAGCTTCCGCCCCCCATAGTGAACAAAGAAGGCGCGCCCCAGGGACCATTTCCATGCCGGCGGCAAACCAGAACTCCACGCCCGTAGCTCCCGCCAATGCCAAAAGCGAATTTGATCTGAGCGGGAACAATTCCCACACATACCGCTTTATCCAGCAAGTCTTTGGGAATGCTTTTGTCCGGCGTTTGCATGATTTCCGTAAGGACTGCATTAGCTTTTGCCAGTTGTTTGGCCTGATCACTTTCCTTCGCCAGCGCCGCCCCGCACGAGGTTAATAAAATAAAGATTATCAGCAGCCTTCTCATTTGAATTGCCTCCTTTTCTCAAAGTCCCGTCCAAGCCCTTCGCTTGCCATCCCGATGGCCGTGATGAGTGCAAAGTGACAAGCGGCTAGCAAAAACAATCAGAACCTCGAATTGATTTTTTGCTCGTCACTCATCACTCGTCAGTGATCACTTTTTTCGGTTCCCCGGAATGGCGCACCGCAGGAGCGGTCAGCAACCCGGCTTATACCCGCCTTTCCAATAAACCGCGCCAGCGCCCCCATCGTTCACTGCTGTGGGGCGGAAGAGGAAGACCCCGAAGAAAGGATTGAGGCGCATCCTTCCAGCGTAACTTCACCCTGCTTCAAAGAGGGCCGGCTGGCTTCCTCCTCCTGGATTTGCGCTTTGGTCTTGTGCAGTTCCTTCTTCAGTCGCTCCTGGATTTCCTTGAACTGCTGGGTATCGGCCAGATATTGCTTGTTGGGCTCGATGGACGTGAGCACCCGATATTCCTTCATGGCGCCCATAATCCGGTCGCCGAAAGCCGGATGCGTGGCGAAGAATGAGGTTCGGCTGGCGTAACCGCCTTTTGTCGCCATTTGATCGAAGAGCGTGAGGATGCCTCGCGGGTCGTAGCCGGTTTTCCACGCATATTGCATTCCGAGCGTGTCAGCCTCCAACTCAGAATCACGGCTCACCCCCAGGATATTGATGGTAAAAACCAGTCCCAGGCCGTTCATGATGGATTGCAGCAGAAGGCCCTTGAGTTGATAGGCGAGGTAACTCCCGGCCTGGAAAAGACCGGGAGCGAAAAGCGACAGACCGATAATCGCGGCCATCTGGAGAATCCCGAACTTCTGAGCTCGGCTCGACATGCGGGCGCTATGGCGCGCCGTCACATGAGCGATTTCGTGGGCCATCACCCCGGCAAGCTCCGATTCATTCTGCGCCATCAGAATGAGTCCGGCGTACACAAAGGTGAAGCCGCCCGGCAGGGCCATGGCGTTGGCCACCTGCTCGGGCTGACCATCTTTCCCGATCACGGGCCGGCCATCCTTGCGGATTTCCTGCTGCACGACAAAGACGTGGAGCGGCACTTGCAGGTCGCTGTTGCGCGCCAGGTTCTGTCCGATTTTCTGAATGTAAGCCGTCACCACCGGGTCCTGAACCGCCTTGGGGAGTTGCCCCCGCTGCCGCGCGTTTTCAACTTCTCTCTGCCCGATGGCCACATCCTTCTGCTGACCGTCAAATGGCTTCGAGGACCCCCGATGGCCAATATCCAGGACGTTGCCAAACTCGCGCTTGCTCGCGGTCCCATCCGCAATCTGCTGTTTGATCTGCTGGTCTGCCGTTTTCCATTCCGCAAGAAGGTTGAGCCGGGAAATCTTCACGTCGCGCGCGATCTGCTCCTGAAGGAAGCTATATGCGTCATCCGTCATTTTCTGCTTGATCTTCAGAATCTCGCACTGGATTTTCTGGCGCTCCGCAACCACTTTGGGATCGCTCTTCGTCGTCGGCAGTTTGGAAAGCTGCTTTTCCAGGGCCTCCACCTGCTTGTCAGCCGCCTTGGCCTGGTTGCTGTAAGCTTTCTCGCGGGCTTCGCTCTCATTCTTCAAGGCTTTGATCCGCGCCTGAACGTCCTTCGGCGCGTAATCGAACTTCTCGGCCAGCGCTGCCACTTCGATGGAAGGCATCTCCTCAACCTCATCGAGCGGCGGGGACGACGTGAAGTCGGCTGCCGTCTTTTGTTCCGCCTCCACCACAGCGGCTTCCGTCTGGACCTGAGGCGCCGGAAACGGGGGGCTTCCGCATAGCATGATCGTGGTCTGAAATAGAACCGCAACTGCGAGAGTAACCGAAAGAATCTTTTGCGATCTTCTGCTCATCGCCATCGTCTCCCTTTCCCCGCACCCGAGTATGGCACAGGCGGTCTGGGATGCTGTCCACTTTTGCTCATCGCCATCGCCTCCCTTTCCCTGCACTTCTGCGCAGCATGCAGGCAGGAACGCTGTTATCAAACTAAAAGCGGGCTTAAATCTCCACCGAGAATACAGCGTGGAACGGCCCATTGCAATCGGGAAATTCCGGTGGCGGATATCATTCGAGAAGGCTGTATGGTCGAACTGAGAGATTTAAGGTACGATTGGCCCGATGCGCCAGACAGCGAACGAACCCATTATCGAGGCCCGCAATGTGGCCAAATTCTTCACGCAGCGCGACGGGGCGGCGATCGAAGTCATCGGAGCCACGGACCTGGCAATCCACCCGGAGCAGATCGTGGCGTTGCTTGGGCCGTCCGGCTCGGGAAAGTCCACCTTGCTGCGAATCCTGGCAGGACTGGCGAAACCCTCCTCCGGAGAGGTCCTCTGGCACGGACAACCCCTTGCCAGGCAAAGGCCCAATGTGGCCATTGTTTTCCAGAGCTTTGCCCTGTTTCCCTGGCTGACGGTGCTTGAAAACGTTGAGGCGCCCTTACAGGCGCTTGGCATTGGGGCGATTCAGCGGCGAAAGCGCGCGCTTAAAATCCTTGACACCGTGGGGCTTGACGGCTTTGAAACCGCCTACCCAAAGGAACTTTCCGGCGGTATGAAGCAACGGGTCGGATTTGCCCGCGCCCTGGTGGTGGAGCCGGAAGTGCTGTTCATGGACGAGCCGTTCTCCGCGCTGGACGTGCTTACCGCCGAGAACCTGCGCAGCCAGTTGCTCGAACTATGGCTCAGAAAGCAGATTCCCACCCGCGCTGTCTTTCTGGTGACACACAACATTGAAGAAGCCATTTTTCTTGCCGACCGCGTGGTGGTGATTGGCCGCAACCCGGCGCGCATCCGCGCGGATTTTGAAGTCGCCCTGGCCCACCCGCGCGACCACCAGTCCCCTCAGTTTATCAGTCTGGTGGACTACACCTATAAGATTCTGACCCAGCCGGAAACGGAAGTGCTGCCGCCCGCAGCGCCCGCAACGCCAGAGCGCGTTCGGAGCAAATATCCGATGCTGCCTCGCGCCTTACCGGGGGCTATCGCGGGCCTGCTCGAAATGCTTCACGATCGGGGAGGGCGCGACGATCTCTATCGCCTGGCCGACGAATTCGGGATGGAAGTGGACGATCTGCTTCCTCTGGTTGAGGCCGCCTCCCTGCTCCATTTTGTGCGCATCCAGGAAGGCGACGTGGAGCTGACGCCGCAGGGCCGGAACTTTGCCATGGCGGATATTCTGGCTCAAAAGGAACTTTTCCGCGCGGCGACCCTTGAGAACGTCACGTTGCTGAAGCAGATGGATCAGGCCCTGCGCGCAAAGTCAGACCATGCCATGCCGGACGCGTTCTTCCTCAGCGTCCTGGACGACCATTTCACCAGCGAGGA
This sequence comes from Terriglobia bacterium, assembly GCA_035294685.1. Taxonomy (GTDB): domain Bacteria; phylum Acidobacteriota; class Terriglobia; order UBA7540; family UBA7540; genus RH2-MAG17b. The sequence continues at coordinate 11,341 of DATGKJ010000066.1, forward strand.
AGCCCAGCGCCAGCTTGAAACCGCAATCAATTGGGGCCGTTTTGCGGAAATCTTTGATTACGACGCGGATACCGGGCGTCTTTTCCTGCCCGAAACCCAAAGCTGATGGCTTGCGAACATAACGACTGTATGGACCCGTATTCAGGCGATGAACATCCCTCCTCTACCCAGACTGTTGCGCGGACGAACATGGTCGCGGCTCACCGACGTTGCGATCTTCGCCGTCGGCCTGGCGGTCTTTTACGGCATCCTCCAGATTGCCCGCACCTGGTTGGGACCCTACACGCCGGTGGTTCACATCTCCCGCAGCCCCTTGGCACTGCCGGGTTACACCGCCTACTCTCTGCTGCGCATTGCCATTGCATACGTCCTGAGCCTCGCCTTCGCTGTCTGTTTTGGGTATGCGGCGTCGCGCTCCATGCGGGCGGAGCGCCTTCTGATTCCGCTGCTCGATATTCTCCAATCCATTCCGGTGCTCAGCTTTCTTCCCGGGGTCATGCTGGCGATGGTTGCCCTCTTCCCCCGCAGCCAGATTGGCCTCGAGTTGGGCGCCATCACGCTCATTTTTACCGGCCAGGTCTGGAATCTGGCCTTTAGCTTCTACTCTTCATTGAAGGCCATTCCGCGAGAACTGATGGACGTGGCGCGCGTCTATCGATTCGGCCGCTGGCAGCGGCTGACCCAGATCGAGCTGCCTTATGCCGCCCAGGGTCTGGTGTGGAATTCCATGATGTCGGTGGCCGGTGGATGGTTCTTCCTGATGGCGTGCGAGATGTTTGTGCTCGGTCAGCGGGACTTCCGTCTTCCGGGTTTGGGGTCCTATTTGCAGACCGCCGCTTCCGCCGGAGACACGCCCTCGATCCTCTGGGGACTCGCCGCCATGATCGGAGTCATTGTTGTGCTCGATCAGTTGATATGGAATCCCCTGATCGCCTGGGCCGACAAATTCAAGTTCGAGCAGGTGGGTAGCGGAAGCGCCCCGCGCTCCTCCGTTCTCAACGCGCTGCGCCGCTCAGCTCTTCTGGCTCAGATTCGCTCCAGGACGTTTGCGCCCATCACAGAGCGCCTCACGTTGCACTTCGCTCGCCGAACCGGCGCAAATGCCCTCCACCCACCCCAAAGATGGAAAACCTGGTGCGGACGGGCGCTGGCCGCGGCAGCGCTGGTCGTGGTGGTCTACGGTGTGATCAGGGCTGGGGCGCTCATGGCCGGCCTCTCCGGATCAGATCTTAAAAATCTGCTTTCAGGCTCGGGCGCCACCTTCCTGCGCGTCGCTGCCGCCTTGCTCTTTGGGACTCTCTGGACCGTCCCGGCGGGCGTCGCCATCGGATCGAGCCAGCGGCTGGCCCAATTTGCTCAACCTCTGGCACAGATCGCCGCCTCCGTGCCCGCCACCGCCCTCTTCCCCGTCATTCTGCTGCTTCTCATTCGCGCTGGCGGCGGCATGAACGCTGCATCTATTTTGCTCATGATTCTCGGCACGCAATGGTATCTGCTATTTAACGTCATCGCCGGGGCTATGGCGATTCCGAGCGATTTGAAGCAGGTTGCCGCCGCTTTCCGCTTTGGCCGGTTTGATCGCTGGCGACGACTGATCCTGCCGTGCATCTTTCCTTATTTGATCACTGGCCTCGTGACGGCGGCCGGCGGCGCCTGGAATGCCAGCATTATCGCCGAATATTTCCGCTTCGGGGGACAAACGCTTTCAACCCTCGGACTTGGAGCGATCATCAGCCAGGCGACGGACGCCGGGAGGTTTGATCTGCTCCTGGCGGCGACATTCACGATGGCCGCTATCGTGGTGATCATCAACCGGCTTGTCTGGAAACCTCTTTATCGGCTCTCTGAAACCCGATTCAAGCTGGAGATGTAGAGTTATTTTGTGGCTTTTGGAATACTTAGATAAAAACGACGTACAATGATCCAAGTTTCTAATTTTTTGTTACAGCCGGTAGTGTTAATTTAGGGATAGAAGGAGGCTGCCAAAACAGATTCGCTAAAAAATCATCTACAGGGGATTATAAATTATAGTGACACTATTTGCTTTAGCGGCGCTGTCCCTTCACTTCGTTCAGGGCAGGCTCTCAGCGCCGAAAGACGCCGGTGGGGACACCGGCGCTACAGAAGAAGTCGTCACTA
>DATGKJ010000067.1:0-3797 GCA_035294685.1 Terriglobia bacterium
AGACCATGTGGCTGGCGGACGACTTGTGGAAATGCGGCCTCTATTTTAACGATCTCGAGCTGATCCGCGACCTGCTCCCCGCGATGGTGAAGGCCAATGGATGGTTCAAAAAGCATACGACTTCACGGGGATTGATCACAACCGAAAACTGGCCCAGGATGTGGCTAGTGATTGATTGGGGATATCCCTACGTCAATAATCCGGCGCCGGGTGAACTGGCGACTCTGAACCTGATCTATTACAACTTTCTCCGCTCCGTCGAGCGGTGCGCTCATCTCATTGAGGAAGAAGGCATCCGGAGGAGCTTTGAAGCGCAGGCTGACTCGCTGCGCGAAACCATACAGGAAGCGTTTTTCGACGCGGATGAAGGACGCTATTATGAAAAGCCCCGGCGGCAAGCTCCCTCCCAGTTCGCCGGCATTCTGGCTGTGAAATACGGCGTCGCGCCTGAGCGGTATCGCCAGCAAGTGTTCCAGTTCTCCACAGGCTCGGAATTGCGGCCCGGGAAGGCCAGTCCCTGGTTTATGTATAGCGTTCTGGAAGCTTTCGCCCAAGCCGGTCGATACAATGATGCGGTCTCTGCAATCTGTCGCTATTGGAGTTCGTTTCTCAACGCCGGAGCGACCGTTTACTGGGAACTTTGGAACATTCCGGGCGAGGACGTGCATCCTATCCCAGGCTATACGCGCGAAATGGGCGCGCGCACGATCACCTATTCAAGCGGGCCCGCGCCCTACGTGGTGAATCACATTTTGGGAGTTCAGCCCCTTGCGCCGGGATTTCAGGAAGCTCTGATCGCGCCTCATTATAGCGGGCTTGAGTTTGCGGCGGGAGACGCGCCGACGCCTTTCGGAGCTATTCGGGTGCGCTGGCAACGCAATCCGGCTGCGAAGTTGACCGAAGTTTATGTAACCGTTCCGGATGGCATCAAGGCTCAGATGCGGCTTCCGTTCGATAAAGCCGAGCCGATTGTTTGGGTGAACGGGCAGGCGCTTTACAATGGGCGGCAATTCTTCAGGAATCCGCGCATCGAAAAAGCCACGCCGGCGGAGGAGTTCCTTCAATTTCAGATCGCGTCAGGGTCTTATTATTTTAAAAGCAGCGCTATGTGAACGATGGTGGTAGCGCAGGTGACAGAGTTCATAGTATTGTCATCAAACAGCGCATGAGATCCTGGCGTTTTCTTCTTTTTCTCTTCGCGCTTGGCCTTGCAGCCACAGCGCGGCCCCTTACGCGCGAGCTGCCGCCGCTTGTGCCGCCTCCGCAGCCGGTAGTCGTGCCGACGCCGGCGGTCGAAACTCTTCCCAACGGGCTGAAGGTCGTCATCCTCGAACGCCACACTCTCCCGATTGTGACGCTGACGCTCGCCGTTCGTGCCGGAGCCGAAGCTGACCCGCCGCAGTTGCCTGGCACGGCTCAGTTTGTGGCGTCGCTGCTGAATGAAGGAACCACGGACCGAAGCGCCTTCGAGATGGCTGAGGCTCTTGACGGCGCAGGCGGGAGCCTGGATACCGAAGCCGAGTGGAACGATTCTTACGCCAGCTTGAGCGTTCTGAGCGACCATACGCGGCTGGCTTTCGATCTGCTTTCCGATATGATCATTCGCCCGGCTTTCGCTCCGGACGAAGTTGAACGCATCCGCCGCCAGACCCTTTCCGCGCTCAGCATTTTGCGGCACGATCCACAATACCTGGCCGACACGCTCTTTGAGAGAATAGCTTTTTGGGGAACGCCTTACAGTCATCCAGCCGATGGAGTGGAAGAATCCATCCGGCGCCTGACGCCTGCCGATCTTCACACCTTTCATGCCCGGTATTATCGTCCCTCCAATGCCATCCTGATTGCAGTAGGAGATCTCAGCCCCGAGCGAGCCATGAGCCTTGCCCGAAAATTCTTCGGCGGCTGGGCGAACGAGGACTCCCACGCTCATGCCTCCATGGTAAGTCCCAATCGCGGGAACGCGGCGCCGAATAGTGCGGCACAACAGCAGGAAGCAGGGAATGCGGGCCAACGCCAGGTCATTGTCATCGACGACCCTCAGGCCGTTCAGACAGAAATTCGCATTGGTCACGTCGCCATCAGCCGGGCGAGTCCTGATTACGGCGCATTGACAGTTGCCAACCAGGTGCTTGGCGGGCCGGCGGAGAATCTTCTGTTCAGCGTCCTCCGCAGCCGTCGAGGGCTGGTTTATACGACATCCAGTGAGCTTCTTTGCTATCGAGACGCGGGCGCCTGGGAAGTGAAGACCTCCACGCGCACCGACGAGACGCTCAAGACTGTGGAATTAATTCTCGATCAGATGAAACGCCTGCGCGACCATTCCATTCGCCCTGAAGAGTTGAAAGTGGCTCAGGACTACCTGGTAGGGCACATGGCGCTGGATTTTGAAACTTCCCAGCAGGTCGCCGAGCAGTTGCTGAAACTCCTCGTCGACGGCTTGCCGCTGGACTATTGGAGCCGCTACCCGCAGGAAATCCGCAGCCTGACGGAAAATGACGTCTGGCAGGCTGCGCGCGAGTACTTCAATCCGCGCACGGCTGAGATTGTGCTGGTCGGCAACGCTCAAAACTTCAAGAAAGACTTGAAGAAATTCGGCCTGGTGCGCATCATTCCTCTGAATGACGTGGATTTGGCCTCGGCGACCCTCGAGCAGCCTGCGGGCGGCGTAGTCAGCCGCCGCTGATGCCCGCCGTCGGCCTTTGCGAAGCGCAGCGACAGGAATCCTCCACGCCCGCGAAGAAAATGCAGCCCTCCATGAAAAGGCTCGCGCTTGCCATTCTGGGATTAGCCGCTCTATCTGTTTTGGCAGAGGGCGTGATTCGCCTGGAGATGCCCCAGCGCCAGTCCGGTCACCTTTTCGCGCAGCTCTTCGCACTGGCCCTCACGCTTGGAGCCTTTACAGCCCTCACAGACTCCCGCGTGGTCAAATGGCTTCGGCATCAGGCTGCGCAATCGGCGCGCAACGCTGCGGCGCTTCCACTCCTGTTGTTGCTTCCGTACTTCATTGAGGCGTTTGGCGCGCGGGCATTTTCGTGGCAAGGGCTTGGGAAGCTTACGGCCTACATTCTAGTTCCCACTCTGTTGCTGCTCCCTGACCGCCTGCGCGTGGCCACGCGCGTGGGCTGGCGCGATCTTGCGGCCATGCTGGCGCTTGGAGTTCCGGTTCCCGCCGGCTGGCTGCACGGCATCTGGTTTGCCTTCGGCGGCGCTCCTTTTTTTCGCCCACTTTATTCGGTTTGCGCCGGAGGCTACGCCTTCCTGGCCGTTCGCAACTTGCAGGACGTGGGTTATCGCCTGTTGCTCCGCAAGCGGGACTTCATACACGGCCTTGCGAATTTTGCGGGCTTTGCCATCGTCGGCATTCCGCTGGGCTACGTTCTCCATTTCATTCACTTCCACACCGGGCACGCTTCGATGGCAGGCTTTGCCGTCGATTTCATCGGGATTTACATCACCATCGCGATTCCGGAAGAATTTCTGTTCCGAGGCATCCTGCAGAATTTCCTGGAGAAGAGCTTCGAGGGGCAGGGAAGAGGAAGAAAGGCGCTGATCATCGCCTCGGTGATATTCGGCGCCTCACACTTTCACCATCCGCCCGTGCCGAACTGGAGATATTGCATCATGGCCACGTTGGCAGGTTTGTTCTATGGCAACGCATATCGGGAGCGGAGGCGACTTTCGGCCTCTGCCTTCACTCATGCCCTGGTGGACGCCACGTGGCACTTTTGGTTCTGAACCCTTAGGGGGGATTACAAATTATAGTGACACTATTTGCTGTAGCGGCGCTGTCCTCAGCG
>DATGKJ010000068.1:0-2950 GCA_035294685.1 Terriglobia bacterium
CAGGTTGCGCACCTGAAGTCGTTTGCTGAAGTCAAGGACTCCATTCAACAGACTCTGGAAAAACAAGCCCTCGATCAGGCCCAGCAGAAGCTGGCCATTCAGATCGAGCAGGCCCTCAAGGACCATCCCGACCATTTCGATGCCATCGCCCAGCAGAATGGCTTGCAGGCAGGAGAAACACCCCTGTTTGCCTACAATCAGGCTGTCCCCGACCTGGGCAACAATGAGAGCTTCGAAAATCTCGCGTTCCAATTGCCTCTTGATGGCATTGGCGAGCCGATTACGGTTCCCAAGGGCGTTGCCATCATTCAGGTGACACAAATCGTTCCCGAGCACCTTCCGAATCTGGATGAAGTGAAGCAGCGTGTGGAACAGGACTATCGCACCGATCAATCGAAGATACTTGCGGCGGAAAAGGCAAGACAGTTCGCGGCGCAAATCAAGAATGGCAACTTTTCCAGGATCGCGCAGGCCGACGGCTATAAGGTGAAGCAGAGCCAGGAATTCACCGAGCAGGATCAATTACAAGATATGATTCCAGGGTCGGCGCTGGCTTCGGCTTTCACCCTTCAGCCGGGCCAGACGAGCGACGCCATCTCTGTGGGTTCAACCTATGTCGTTTTCCAGGTGGTCTCGCACACGCCCGCCAGCGAATCTGATTTTGCCGCGCAAAAAGACACGATTGCAGATCAACTGCTCCAACAGAAACGGGACCTGGCGTTCGAGATCTACCGCGACAATCTCAAGCAGGAATTGCTGCGATCCGGCAAGTTGAAAATTAACCAGACGGCCCTGAAGCAGTTCCTCGCCGGCTATCAGGAGAACTCGTAACTCTTCTATTCACGATGCCTCGCTTATCCAAGCTTTCGCCCGATCAGGTGGACGGCCAGTCACGGGAAGTGTTCAACCATTTCCTGAAGGAGCGCGGAAACATCCCCAATATGTTCCGCACCATGGCGCACCGCCCGGAAATCATGAAAACCATGACCGATCATTTCCGCGCCGTCATGAACACCGGCACGGTCGAGAAGAAACTTAAGGAAATGGTCGCGGTGCGCGTTTCCCACATCAATCACTGCGATTACTGACTCAATTCCCACGCCGCCTTGGCAAGGCGGTTCGGGGCTACAGAAGAAGAACTGGCAGCGCTTGGGCGAGGCGATCTGGCAGCCTTCGCCTCACGAGATCGGAAAGCGTTGGAGTTTGCGGAGAAATTGACGCTGGATTCAAACCGGGTAAGTGATGATCTGTTCCGGGAGCTTCGCTCTTATTTTAACGAGGGTGAGATTATTGAAATCGCCGCCGTGGCTGGAATCTTCAACTATTTTAACCGCGTCAACAACGCGCTTCAGATGGAACCCACGCGGTAAGGGCAACGGTCAGGCATCCCAATAACGTTTCCTGATTTTTGTGCAGCATGACGGCGTCGCAGGGAAGCTTCTCTGATACCTGTTCCCTCACACCTGACGCCTGTCTGTTACGATGCCGCCTGGAGCGCTTCCGCTTTTCGCTCGGCAATCGGAGGCGGGGTATACCCTTCCGGCAGGTCGCCGTTGTCGGCGCGCAGATATTGCCAATAGTTCGGCCTGAGGCCGGCGATCAATTCCTTCCGGCTCTTCGTCTTGAGGGGCTTGCCGATATAAATCTTCCCCAGGCGCTCGAGCAAATCCTCAGGAAGCACGCCAGAAAACATCCAGATCGGCCAAGTGAAGTTCGGACCGTTCGTGCGGCGCAATTTAAGAAGCCACATGGCAATCGATCCCACACGCCACGCCGTCGGTCCCCACCAGCTATAGAGTCCAGGGCGCAGGCTCAGCTTCCAACATTTCAAAATCAGTTGCCATTGCAGCGACGTGAGCTTCTGCGTTTCCGCAACGCCCTTCTGTTTTTCCATGCGGGTATCGTGCAGCGGTGTGAAGATGGAAGGCACGAGGAAAGCAAAAAGTCCGCGACGTTCCATCTCATAGACCAGATCCAAAGTGGCTTTCACATCTTCGTCGGTCTCCTCGGGGCTGCCGACAATGAGCGTCATAACGGGAAACCAGTTGTTTTCATTGGCGATCCGCAGACCTTCGAGCACAACGCTTGGCCAGTCTTCAATCGAAAACGGGATAGCCTTGCTCGGCATGATCTTCTTGGCGACGCGCACCGAGCCGGTTTCGAGACCGATCAGCGGCGCGAGAATCTTCTTCTGTGGATGCGTGCTCAACCGCGGCAAATGAATCGGACTCTTGGGCAGCAGAAGTTCAGACAGTTTTTTGATCAGCAACGGATCAACGACAAAAGGCGCCATAGTGCAATGGCTGAGCACGTGGTGCTCCACCCCAGGCGTATTGACGATCTCAGAATAAAGGTCCAGCAGAGCCTCACGATTGGGAAAGAAAAACGGCGTCTCCGTGCGCACCTGCCCCCAGATAAACATATCCTCGGTGGCCAGCGAAATCTGGTGGTTTCCATCGCGCACGTTGGCGCGCACCGCCTTCAGGATATTTTCCTTGGGCAGGTCAATTTGAGGATTCAAATCCGGCAGGCAGAACTGGCAGCGGCGGCCGCACCCCGTGGTCATTTCCACCACGCCAAACGTGGTGCGGGCGTCTGGAAAGAGAATCGCGTCGCGGCTTTTCGGATGCGCAGCGTTCACCTCGCGCGGCAAATCTTCGCCGCGCATCGCTTTGCGGAAAAGCTCCATCACCTCTTCAGACTCGCTGCGCCCTTCGACGACCGAATCGACGCCTAGTTCCTCAAAGCTGTTGGTCTGCGAAATCTGCCAGCCTCCCGAGCCACCGACAATCACCTTGAAATTGTGGCGATAGGGGCTACCTTGATTTTAGCGAAAAGAAGCTTCGAATAATGCGAGTTGATGGGCTCCCGAGATGAGCCAAAAATCGAAGCGTAGACTCCAGCCGCGAAGGTCACGCCAAGCGGATTGTGAGTGGAAACGCCAACAACC
>DATGKJ010000069.1:0-5434 GCA_035294685.1 Terriglobia bacterium
CCCACACAGAAATCCGCAAAATTGTGGAGGCGCAGAAGCAGCTCTTTGCCAGGCTGGGAATCCAAAAGCGTGAATTTACGCCGCCCGCCCATGATAAGACGATCCACCAGCAAGTCTCAGAACGCGTGAAAGATGCGCTCCACGAGGCGATGGATACCTCAAAATATTCCAAGTTGCAGAGCGAGAAGAAGGTTAACGAACTTCGCAAACAACTACTGGAAAGTTTCCCGGCTGAAGACGAAGAAAAGCTCCGGGAGGTTCGGCTCGCCTTTGACGCGCTTCATGAGAGACTTTTCCGCGATGACGTGTTGCTGAAGCGTCGGCGTCCGGATGCGCGGGCTTTTGATGAGGTCCGGCCTATCACTTGCGAGGTGGGGCTGCTTCCGCGCACGCATGGTTCGGCCCTGTTCACGCGAGGTGAGACCCAGGCCCTGGTAACCGCCACTCTGGGCACGGCCGAAGATATGCAGCGGCTTGACGTGCTGGAAGGCGAGTCCTTCAAGCGGTTCATGCTGCACTATAATTTTCCGCCCTTCAGCGTCGGCGAAGTGGGATTCCTGCGCGGGCCTGGCCGGCGCGAAATCGGCCACGGCAATCTGGCTGAGCGCGCGCTTTCGGCAGTGGTCCCTGCGGAGGAGAAATTTCCCTATACCATTCGCGTGGTTTCCGACATTCTCGAGTCCAACGGCTCCTCTTCCATGGCGACCGTTTGCGGCGGCTGCCTTTCCTTGATGGATGCCGGTGTGCCCATCTCCTCGCCCGTCGCAGGCATCGCCATGGGGCTGGTCAAAGAGGGTGAGAAGTACGCCATTCTGACGGACATTGCGGGCGCCGAAGACCATTACGGCGATATGGATTTCAAGGTGGCTGGAACCCGGGAAGGCATTACGGCCCTCCAGATGGATATTAAAATCAGCGGCGTGACTCCTGAGATCATGAGCGAAGCGCTGGAACAGGCCAAGGCTGGACGCTTGCACGTGCTCGGCAAAATGCTGGAAGCGCTCCCCGAGCCGCGCACCACGATTTCCGCCTACGCGCCCCACATTTATACCCTCCGCATCAATCCGCAAAAGATCGGGGAACTGATCGGGCCGGGCGGAAAGGTGATTCGCGGGATCATTGAAGAGACCGGAGTAAAGATTGATGTGGAAGATGACGGGCGCGTGAACATCGCCGCCACCGACCAGGACTCCGCGAATAAGGCCATGAAAATGATCAAGGATCTGCTGGCCGAGGCGGAAATTGGCAAGACTTATCTCGGGAAGGTGGTTCGCCTGGCTGATTTTGGCGCTTTCGTGGAGATTTTCCCGGGCACCGACGGCCTGCTGCACATCAGCGAGATCGCCGAGCATCGCATCCAGGATATCCGCAAGGAATTGAAGGAAGGCGATCAGCTTCTGGTCAAGGTCATCTCCATCGAAGGAAATAAAATTCGCCTCAGCCGCAAGGCTGTCCTTCGTGACCAGCGGCAGAAGGCTGGAGCATAACAGTTGCCGCCTTCCCTCTGGCGTCGGCGTGCAAGAGCCAATCCTCCGAACAATTCATCTCACCCGCGAGGTCTCCGGGCTGCGGCTTGTGGACGATATTTCTGTGGAGGTCTATCGCGGCGATATCCTGGCGGTCGTCGGGCCGAGCGGGTCAGGCAAATCATCCTTTTTGCGCCTGCTCAACCGGCTCGACGAACCCACCGCCGGGAACGTCTATTTTGAAGGCAAAGATTACCGCGAGATTCCTCCCCGCGAGTTGCGCCGGAAGATTGGCCTCGTCACCCAGGTTCCATTTCTGTTCCCCGGAGCCGTCGCCGATAATCTCCGCTTTGGCCCCAGCCAGCAGGGAAAACAGCTTTCCGACGAAGCTGTCGCTTCTCTTCTGGAAGAGGTGGGCCTTGCGGCATACGCCACGAAAGACGCGCATTACCTTTCAGGAGGCGAAGCGCAGCGCGTTTCCCTGGCGCGCACGCTTGCAAACTCTCCATCGGTTTTGCTTCTCGATGAGCCTACCTCGGCGCTGGACGTAGATTCCAGGCAGGGGATTGAAGAGTTGATCCTGCGAATTGTCCGGCTCAATCAACTCACCTGTGTGCTGGTGACTCACGACCTGGGGCAGGCGGCGCGCATGGCGAACCGAGCCATGGTCTTAAAAGCGGGAAAACTCGAACGGGTGGGCCTTATCGGGGAGGTGTTGCGTGTTCAAGCTGGCGTTTAATCACCAGGTTCTGGTGGGCTTGATCCAGTCGGCGATCACGGCGGCGTTGGCCCTTGCCGTCATGATGGTGGCTCGCCAAAGAAAAATTCACCTGGAGCGGGAAACCGTGGTGGCTCTGGCCCGGGGTCTGGGTCAGATTGTAATCGTCGGCTGGGTTCTGATCATTTTGCTGCGCGGGCCGCGATGGACCAGCGTTTTCATTCTGGGCGCCATGCTTCTGGCTTCCGCAAAATTCTCGGCGCAACGGGCGAAGGGGATTCCGGGCGCTTTTCACGTCTCTCTTTATTCCATCGGGTGCGGAGCGGGCGTCGTGATTCTGCTCATGACCTGCGCCGGAGTCATCAACACAGCCATCACGGCGCTGATTCCGATCGGCAGCATGGTGATTGCCAACGCCATGAACACCAACTCGCTGGCGTTGAACCGGTTTCGTTCGGAAATTCAATCCCACACGGGCCTGATTGAAACGGCTCTCGCTCTGGGCGCGGATTCCAGGCAGACGGCCGCTCCCTACGTTCAGGCCTCCTGCGAGTCAAGCCTGATTCCGGCCATCGATTCGATGCGCTCGCTGGGCATTGTCTGGATTCCGGGATTGATGACCGGCATGCTGCTCGCGGGATCAAATCCCATTTATGCCGCGCTCTACGAGTTCGTCATCATCGCCATGATCTTGTCCGCTTCGGCGCTTACCTCGATCCTCAGCACGTTGCTCATCCGCTCTCAGGCCTTTTCACCAGCGGAACAATTAACGCTCCGGCCAGGCCCCCGGCAGGCCTGAGAAAACGGCGACGACTTTGTGTCATCTGAAACCTCCGTCCTCAACGCGCCTGTGACGGCGCAAAGCCGCCGCTAAACAGGTTGCTGAAAAACGATTCTGAACGCTTTCATTGTCCTTCACCTGTCATTCTGAGCGTAGCGAAGAATCCCCGTATTTCTTGAGCTTTCAGCAAACAGCGCTCGGCTATCAGCGAAAAAACTCGAAAAGCTGAATGCTGACGGCTGAGTGCTGATTGCCCGCTAGAAATTCCTCGTTGCCTTCGGCCCATCGGAATGACAGGCTGCAAAAGTTTTTCAACAACCCGCTAAACGTTTTTCAGCGATACTCCTGCTTGACAGATAGATATAACTCTTTTATAAATTCCTATCCATCAAAAGGGGGAATTCCGATGTCATTCAAGTCAGTTGTTGTTCTGGGCGGCGGCCCGATCGGGCTGATGTGCGCCATTGATGCGAAGCAGAATTTTGTCAAGAAAGTGACGATTGTCGAAAAGCGCCAGGCTTACACCCGCACGAATGTGCCGCAGTTGCAGAATGAAATCGTCAAGCACCTGAAGGATTTGGGGTTGAAGGACACGTTATGGGCCGGGCGCCAGGCGGGCGACTCCGTTGCTTTTGCGAAAATCGAGGGGGCCCTCTGGAACAAGGCGCAACAAACCGGGGTAAGGATGGAGCGCGGGTATGTGATTGAAGGGCTGATCGGCAGGGACCCCAAGCCCGATGGCTTTTATAAATCGATGACGCTGGTTCTGAAGGAATGGGACGATAAGGCGAAGGCGTCTCCCAAATACGGAAAAGGCAAGACGCTCGATTGCGACCTTCTGGTGGTCGCCTCGGGAGGCGGCGCGGCTTCCGATCCGGTGCTTCAGAAACTGGGCTTCGCTTTTGAAAAATTGAAGGCCAAGAATTACGGGGCCTTTGGCATCTTCAACCCTGACGTCCCGGATGGTTCTCAGGCTGATCCGGCTCTGAAGTCTCAGGTGGCTGGCATCACAAAGCCAATCGTTCCCCCATCGGGGAGAATCGGATTTTCGACGCCCGATCACAATTATCTTCTGGTGACGCTGGCGGGGTGCACCAAGTCAGATTTCAAGTATTTGCAAACCAACAGCGAAAAACTGAAAGAGCTTCTGCTGGCGGTAGGGAAAACGGTGGGCACAGCGGTCCTGAATGATATCAAGCAGGTGCAGAAAAATCTTGCAGTCTTCAAGATTGCGGTTGTGCGCGCCAGGCAATTTTACAGCGATAAATATCCGGCAGTGATCGTGGGCGATGCGGCCGTTACGCCTCATCCCGAGGCAGGCTCGGGTATCGGCACCGGCTTTAAGGGTTTTCAGGAACTTCAAAAACTTTTCCAGGCCTTGAGGCACACGCACCGGTCTGAAGACAATACGGCCCTGTTTCTGAAATTTAATGAGAGTTATGAACTGCACGTTTCCCGAAAGGCTCTGGAAGGAACGGATATTGTCCTGCGCAATCTTACCAATATGCTTGAGACGTTCAAAGCGGATGTCGAAAAATTTCGTCAGGCCGCAAAAGGCAAGGCCCTGAAGAAAATGGCGGAAGATTTCAGGGGCATCATCCAGGGGCTGATCGACGAGATGGCGGAGGAACGCCGCCAGGCCAGGGAATTTATCAATACGCTGAATGGCCTGACTCCCAAACTCGATTGGGATGCCACGGTCGGCAAGTTGTGGAAACAGATTAACTCGACCTACGCTCAAGTGAAACAGTTGACGGCTGACATCAGCCTCCTCGACAGCCGGTTGAAAGAGCTCGAAAGCAAAATCCAATTCGCATGACGCGACTTTCCATTGGGCACCAAACCGTAGGGGCGCGCGCCGCGCGCCCCTCAGACGTTTGGGGCGGGATTGTCGGACGGAAAATGTAGCCGAAGTTAGGCGCGCGCCTCACAGACATTTTGGGTGGGATGCTCCCCCAAGGCTTCTGGGCGGACGCTGTCCGCCCCTCATGTAGCGCCGTCGTCACGCGACTTTCCATTGGGCACCAAACTGTAGGGGCGCGCGGCGCGCGCCCCACAGACGTTTTTGGGCGGGATGCTCCCCCACGGCTTCTGGGCGGACGCTGTCCGCCCCTCATGTAGCGCCGTCGTCTCGGCGGCCTTGTTCGGAACAAGCCCGACAAAAACCGTCTCATTTGTCTCATTCGTCTCCCTCGTCTCATCCCATCTTGTTACCCTGCATCCGGGGGGTCTGCCCCGGCCTCTGTCACCCTGAGCATAGCCGAAGGGTTTCGGCATTGATTTGACGAAAATACCGCGATGCTTCGCTGCTCAGAATGACAGGCAACCCCCCTGACACCTCAAACTCCAAGGAGATTCTTATGCCATTCCCGGAAAAACGCCAGGTCACCGCCAGGCGGCTGGCCGCCAATCGCGCCGCCGCCCGCAAATCCACCGGCCCGCGCACCACCCAGGGCAAACAGCGTTCGG
>DATGKJ010000070.1:0-10225 GCA_035294685.1 Terriglobia bacterium
GATCGATGGAATCGATCCTGGGATTGCTGGCAAGCACTTTCGGAGCGAGCGTCGCGAAGGTCTTGAATCGCTGCTCGAAATCCTGGTTTCCAAAGTGCACCAGGACGGTTTCGTGTCCCTCGACCAGAAGCGCCCGGAGATCGTTCGGGTCGCTCAGATTTGCCTCCGAAATCAGCCAGCCTGAGCGCGCAACCTCGTCGCGAGTCTCGTTCACAAAGTCAATGTAAGGGACCAACAGCGCCTTGCGCTGATCGATGCTGGCGACGGAATCCAGGCCCGACAGAACAGGAAAATCAAAGGACGCCTTTTCCGGCATCGGCAGAAACACGCCATCCTCATCCACCAGTTCCAGGCGACCGTCTACCTGCGCGAAAGCAAGCGGCGCGCGCTCTCTTACGTTCACGATGAGCCGGTCAGGGAAAATCCGCGTGATGGTCGCTGACTTGATCCAGGGGATGGCTTCCACGCGCTTCTGCTCCGCCGCGAGGTTCAGCCGGAAGATGTTGAACGACTGCCTGACTTCGGAATCGCTGAAGCCCAGCGCCGCCAGCAGGTCCTGGCGCGTGACATAATGATTCCCTTTCACTATCAAATCGCGATTCGGCTGAAAGACCAAGCGCTCAGAGGCGATGGCTCGCATCGCAATCCAATAAGCTCCGAAGGCCAGGACTAATGGCAGCAGAATCCCAAACGTTACTGCCTTCAGGAAACGCGCGCCCAGTCCCGTCCGACCGCGTCGCGCGCCTGCCACTCTCCGCTTCTGACGGTCGGAAGAGAGATCTTCCGCGACCACTTCGTCCAGCAATGGGATTTGCTCCGGGGAACTCACGACGAGCCCTTTCTGAAAGGTGACTCAAACCTCTTGCCGCTCGTCACTGGTCGCTCATCACCGTCTTCTCGAGCCCTTCCACCAGGGCTTCGCCGACCTTCCAAACGCTCCCTGCGCCGATGGTCAGGATCAATACTCCTGATTCCACTTCTCTCAGAATTTCGGCAATCAAATCGGCTTCCGAGGGCGCATAGCGCGCCGCGCGGCAACCCAGAGCGCGCATCCGCTCGACCAGCCGCTCGGAGGTGATGCCCGGAATCGGCTCCTCGCCGGCGGGATAGATATCCAGGACGTAGACCCGCTCGCAGCCATCGAATGCGCCCGCAAAATCGTCGATCAGGAACCGGGTTCGCGTGTAACGATGCGGTTGAAAGATGGCCCAGATGCGGCCCGCCCCCTGCGCGCGCGCTGCCTCCAGTGTGGCGCGAATCTCCGCCGGGTGATGGCCGTAATCATCCACCAGGGTGATGCCATCCACTTCAGCTTTAATCTGGAACCGCCGGTCGGCGCCGTGGAATTGCTCAAGCCCTTGCCGAATCTGACTGGCGCTCAGCCCCAACTCAAGCCCCACGCCCACCGCCGCCAGAGCATTCTGCACGTTGTGGCGGCCGGGAACCGCAAGGTTCAGATCAAGCAGGCGCTTGCCGGAATCGCAAACTCGAAAGGAAGACCCGCCCCGATGGCATTCGATACCGGCAGCCGTAACATCCGACCCTGCTTCGAGACCATAGGTCCGAAGCCTTCTCCGCAGTCTGGGCCGAACCAACTCAAGGGTTTCGCGCCAGGGCGGATCGGCGCAGGCGATGACAGCGCCGTAGAACGGCGTCTTATTCATAAAGGAAACAAAGGCCTCGACGATCTCATCGAAATCCCGATAGTGGTCGAGGTGCTCGCGATCGATGTTGGTAACCACCGCGATCGAGGGCAGCAGCAGGAGGAATGAGCGGTCGCTCTCATCCGCCTCCACCACCATGAGCTCTCCCTTACCCAAGCGGGCGCTTGACCCAAAAACATCCAGCCGTCCGCCAATCACCGCTGTGGGGTCCAGGCCCGCCTCGGTCAGCATGACGGCGATCATGGAAGTGGTCGTGGTTTTCCCATGCGCGCCCGCCACCGCCACACTGAACTTCAGCCGCATCAACTCGGCCAGCATCTCCGCTCGCGGAATGACAGGAATCTGCAAGCGCTCAGCTTCAACAATCTCGGGATTCCGGGGCGGAACGGCTGAGGAAACCACCACCACTTGCGCGTCCTGCGCATGCGACGCCTCATGGCCGATGTAGACCTTGGCTCCCAGGCGCGCCAGCCGCTCGGTGACCGGGGTCTGTTTCAAATCCGATCCTGAGACTGTGAATCCCAGATTCAGCAGCAATTCGGCGATGCCGCTCATGCCGATGCCGCCGATGCCTACAAAATGAATTTTCCGAATCTTACCCAGCATCCCATCACCTCAGCGCCGCAAGCCGCAAGCCGCTGCTCCACGCCTCGCCTATTCCAGCAAAAGAACATTTCGCTGCTTTCAAACGCGATGCTTCGCACCTTGCGCTAACTCTTCGATCAAATCGGCGATTCTCGCAGCGGCCTGAGGATGGGCCAGCAGGCGCGCGCGGCGACCCATCTCCATCAGCTTTTCAGGATCATTCACCGCTGCCGCCGCTTCCTCATAGAGACTTCCCGGCGTGAGTTCACGCTGCTCCAGAACCTTTGCGCCGCCGGCGCGTTCCATGGCCCGCGCATTCGCCAACTGATGCTGATCCGTGGCATGCGGAAAAGGAATCAAAAGCGCAGGTTTTCCAGCCGCCGCGAGTTCCGCCACGGTCGAAGCTCCCGCGCGGCTGATGACAAGGTCAGCCTGTTCCAGAGCGCGCGGGACGTCCTCGATAAAAGCATAAACCTCAGCTTTAATGGGCTGGCGCTCATACGCCTGGCGCACACGCTCGAAATCCCGCTCACCCGTTTGATGAATAATTCTGAACCGCTCACGCTTGCGGGCAAAGCGCGGGATGGCGGAAACCATTGCGTCATTCATGGCTCGCGATCCCTGGCTTCCACCCAGTATCAAAATGCAAAAGGGCGGGGCAGGGCATCTCGAAGCGATTCGATAGAAGTCACTCCTCACCGGATGCCCGGTGAGCCGCGCCCTCTCGCCATAGAAAGACCTCGCTTCCTCAAAACCCAGCGCTGCCCGATCAATGAAGCGCGCCAGAACGCGATTCGTGAATCCCGGAACTGCGTTCGGTTCGATCAACAAAGTGGGGATGCGGCAAAGCGCGGCTTCGAGCATGACCGGCCCGGCGATGTATCCTCCGACGCCAGCAACCACATGGGGCCGAAACTCCCGCAAAAGCTTCCCCGTGTCCCAGAAGCTGCGCGGCAGGACCAGGAAATTCCGCATCTTTCGCAGGCCGCCAAGCCCTTTCAATCCTGCGGCGGCTACCGTGTGCAACGGAAAGCCAGCCTGGGAGATGGCCCGCTTCTCAAGCTCGCGTCCCGCGCCGACAAACTCGATCGCGCAACCCGGCTCTTTACCCTCCGGGTCACGCCGCTCTTTTGCTCGCGCCTGCAATTCCCGAGCCACAGCTAGAGCCGGAAAGATGTGACCGCCGGTTCCTCCCGCCGCCATAAGGACTCGCAAGGAGGCGCAGGAATCAGGCTGATCCACGGGCTTCACCACTCTCATCACCGTTCCCATGCCGCCGCCCTGCTGCTTTGAAGATTGACGCTCGCGCAACTCGCTAAAACACGTCTCCAGTCGCGTGCTGGGAGATATTCAACAAAACCCCGGCGGCAATCAGATTCATCAGCAGCGAAGAGCCGCCATAGCTGATGAACGGCAATGGAATTCCCTTGGTGGGAAGCAGCCCGATCACCACGCTCATATTCACCAGCGCCTGCCCGACCAGCAGCACCGTGATGCCGACCGCCAGAAGCTTCCCGAAGTGATCGCTGCAACAGACCGCCGCCCTCAGGCCTCGCCAGAGAATCACGGCAAAAACGGCCAGCACCAGGGCCGCGCCGATAAATCCCCATTCCTCGCTGATCACGGCATAAATGAAGTCGGTCTGCGGCTCCGGCAGGAAGAAAAGCTTCTGATGCCCTTCCATCAGCCCGGCGCCAAGTATGCCGCCCGAACCCACTGCAATCAGCGATTGCAGCATCTGGAATCCTTTTCCCAGCGGATCGCTTTCCGGATGCAGAAACCCGAGCAAACGATTGTGTCGGTAAGCCACATGAAAGATCACCACGTAAAGCAGCGGAACGGCGGCGGCCGTCGCGCCCGCAAAGTAACGCAGACGAAGACCCGCGGCAAAGAGCATGGCCGCGCAGATCAGACAGATGGCCAGCGAAGTGCCCAGGTCCGGCTCCTTCAGGATGAGGACCACCGTCAAACCCGTTACAAGCCCCAGGGGCAGCAAGGTGTGGCGGATGTCGTTCACCGAATTCCGGCGCCGGTCGAGAAAGTAGGCGAAAAAGATCACGATCAGAATCTTCGCCAGTTCCGAAGGCTGGAAATTGAGCGGCCCCACATGGAACCAGCGATGCGTTTCGTGCCATCGCGGCGTCAGATATACGGCCATCAGCAAGATCCACAACAATGCCAGGGCCGGGAAGATGAATCGCGGATTGCGCCACTGGCGATAATCAATGTTCATGACGGCGACCATCGCCAGAATGCCCAGCGCAGCCCAGATTCCCTGTCGAAGCAGGAAATAGTAGCTGGAGCCATAGCGCTCGGAAGCCATCACCGCGGACGCGCTGAAAACCATGACGAGCCCGAAAATGACCAGCACCAGGATGGCGCCGAACAGGATGAGATCCGATTCAAGTTTGCGAGCCATCTTCGCCCTAACCGCGCAAAGTCGAATTGCTAATGCTGTGTTTTACAATTTCGTTGAAGAAGCCTTCTCTTTTGCGACGCCTTCCTCGGTCGCTCCTTCAGCCTTCCCTGTGTCACCCTCCAGACTCTTCGTCACTTCGTAAGGCGATATGGGTTCCGAATCAGCTTCCAGAGGTCTTAGGGGAAACGCCTTTCCCGAGTCGGCGGATTCATCGAACTCCGGTTGACCGTAGTCTTCTCCCGAAGAGGATATTTCCCCGCCGCCAACTTCATAGATGTAGGCCGGCTCGTGAGGCGCAGAAGTCTCAGAGGGCGCTTCCGACGGACTTGATTCTACTGTTGCCCCGAATGACCTCGCGGGCGCAGCCTGGAAAGCGTGATCGAAAGGTTCATTTTTGACGTCATTCAGGGCCGCGACCTGGGACTCGTTCCGAACCCGTTGAAGCGCAGAAGAACTCTCAGCGTCGGGCTCGCTCCCGGAGGAAGGTTCGGATTCTCCAGCCTCCGGTTCCGGCGGAGATGCCTGGGAAGCCGAAGCGGGAGCCCACTTCTGTGGCGCGCGCGGTTCTGCAGCCAGACGATGCACGATCTCTTTAAAGGCTCGCCCGCGCTCCTCGAAGTCCCGAAACTGGTCGTAGCTGGCGCAAGCCGGAGATAAAAGCACGGTGTCGCCCGCAACCGCCCGGGCAAAAGCCATCTCCACCGCTTTCTCCAGATCGCCGGCATATTGCAAATCCACGCCCCGCAAATCGGCGGCGATCTTTTCGGCCGCGGCGCCGATCAGGTAAACGGACTTCACGCGTTGTTCAATGAGCGGCTTAAGCGGCGTGTAAGGCGCGCCCTTATCCTTCCCGCCCAGGATCAGGTGAACGCCGCGCTCAAACGTCGAAAGCGCCTTCGCGGCGGCATCCACGCTGGTCGCCTTGGAATCATTGTAGAAATCCACGCCGCGCAGGGTCTGAACGTATTCGAGCCGATGCTCGACACCCGTGAACTCGCGCGCGGCGCTGCGGATGGATTTAAAATCGGCGCCCAGAACGCACGCCGCGGCCGCAGCCGCCATGACGTTCTGCAC
The DNA here is from genome assembly GCA_035294685.1 of Terriglobia bacterium. GTDB lineage: Bacteria > Acidobacteriota > Terriglobia > UBA7540 > UBA7540 > RH2-MAG17b. Next base: position 5,743 of record DATGKJ010000070.1, read on the forward strand.
GTTGAATTTGCCGCGCAATTTGATTTCCCGCTCTTCCATCAGCATGCGCTCCAGATGCCCCACGCGGTAGAGAATTCGCCCCCGCGAAAGCAGCACGCCTTCGGGCAAATCCTGGCTGGCGCTGAAGAAGACCTTGCGGCTGGCGATGGCGGGCGCAAGGCCCACCACCGTGGGGTCATCCGCGTTCAAAATGGCGTAGTCGTCGGCCTGCTGATTGCGGAAAATCTGGGCCTTGGCGCTGACGTAAGCGTCGAAAGTGCGGTGCCGGTCGAGATGATTTTCCGTAATGTTCAGCAGCGCCGCGATATGAGGCCGGAATTTCTGGATCGCTTCAAGCTGAAAGCTGCTCAGCTCCGCCACCACAATCGAGTCGGCGGAGAACAGGTCTACGGCGGAAATCAGGGGAATGCCGATGTTCCCCACGACGAAGGTGGCGTAGCCGGAGGCTTCGAGCATTTTACCCAGCAGCGTGGTGGTGGTGGTTTTTCCGTTCGTGCCCGTAATGCCTACGAGGGTTCCCTGAAAAAACCAACTGGCGGCTTCCACCTCCGGCACAATCAGGATCTTTCGCCGTCGCGCCGCTTCAAGCTGAGGCAAATCCCAGGGAACGCCGGGGCTGACCACAATCAGGTCCTGTTTCAGGAAGGTTTCTTCGCGGTGGACGCCAAGCTCCATGCCGATCTTCTGATCCATGAGCTTGCGGAGTAACGCGCCGAAGGCGGACGGCGGACGCAGATCGGTGACGGTGACAATAGCCCCCTCGCGGGCCAGCCGGAAGGCCACCGCCTCGCCGGTGCGGGCCAGGCCGACCACCAGAACACGCTTGTTGCGCAGTTCGATCATGCCGTGTTCCTCTTTCGCGGATGGCCGTTCTTGCGGAAATACCCGTCCAGGATCTCAGAGACCAGTTCCGAGAGGGAGCGGCGGTTTTCGCGCGCCAGCCGTCGGGCCCTCGTCACTGTCTCACGGTTCAACGTGAGGCTTACCCGCGTCGGATTGCGGAAGGATTTAGGCCTTGCCATCGCGTTTCATCCTGCGCGCCTTGGGTTATATCCCGGGTGAAAGGCTCTTCGTAACGGTTTCGACCACCTCAGCGCTCATCGCGCATTAGTGCGTATTTTATGCGCACTAATTTCGATCCGTCAACGTTTTCTTTATGGGCGTGCCCACAAATCACCGCAACTTCAGCGTGGTCAGGGCGAAAAGGGCAAAAACGAGCGCCGCAATCCAGAAACGGGCGATAATCTTCGACTCCTTCCATCCCAGCAGCTCAAAATGATGGTGGATGGGAGCCATGCGCAACACCCGCTTATGCCTGAGCTTGTAAGACCCCACCTGAAGGATCACCGACAGGGCCTCCACCACGAAGATGCCACCGAAAAACGGCAGCAGGAGTTCCTGCTTGATGATGACGGCTACCGCAGCAATTGCCGCGCCAAGCGAGAGCGAACCCACATCCCCCATGAAGATTTCCGCCGGATAGGCGTTGTACCACAGGAAGCCAAGGCTCGAACCCACCATGGCCCCGCAAAAGATCGTCAATTCCCCCGATTTCGGCAAATGCTCCAGATCCAGATAGGTGGCCCAAACCAGGTTTCCGGCCACATAGGTGAGCACCGTCAACGCCGAAGCCGCGATGATCACACAGCCGATGGCCAGCCCATCCAGACCATCGGTGAGATTGACCGCGTTCGAGGACCCCACCACCACAAGAATGACCAGGCCCGCAAAGGGCAAAAAGGCCAGCGGATACACCCAGCTATGGCGCAGAAAGGCGTGGATAAGGAAGTCCGGGCGGAGATTCTTGAAAAAGGGGAAAGTGAGCTTCGTGGAATAGAGACCGCGCTCGGAAAGCACCCCCAAAGCCGCCGCCAGGAGCGCCGCAATCAAGATCTGCAAGGATAACTTGGAGCGCGCTCGGAGTCCCAGGTTATGCTTGCGCCGGAGTTTCAGGTAATCATCCCAGAAACCGATGGCGCCAAAGGCTACCGTCACTCCCAAAGCCAGCCATACAAAGATATTGCTAAGGTCAGCCCATAGCAGGGTCGGCACAATAATACAGAGATCGATCAGCACGCCGCCCATGGTCGGGGTGCCGGTTTTCGCCATGTGAGACGATGGGCCTTCTTCACGAATATACTGCCCGATCTGAAATTTCTTGAGCTTTTCAATCAACCACGGACCCAAGAGCAAGGAAAGCAGAAGTGCCGTAAGGCTGGAATATGCCGTGCGGAAAGTAATATAGCGGAAAAGGTTCAGAACATGAAAATGGCTATAAAATTTAAGGTAAAGAAAATAGAACATTCGCCGTCAGTCGTTCGCAGCCCTCAACGTTGAGGCTTTCCTTTCCATTAAGTTTCGAGTTCATTTCCCCGTTGAGTCTCCATAGATTTTGAAAACATCCTGTAGCCCTGCTCTGACCCTTCGTAAGAGGTTGCTGAAAGACCCTATGGGCACGTCATGCTGAAGCCTTTCGCGTCTCACTCCGCATTCTCTCCCGGTCATTCTGAGCGACAGCGAAGAATCCCCCTATTCAAATGCAGAGATTCTTCCTTCGTTTCACTCAGGACCGCCTTCGGCTCCTCAGAATGACAGGCTGGATGGTTCCTCGGAGAGTGAATAGGCTTTTCAGCAACCCAATCAGCCTTTCTTGACCGGCTCTTGCGCCGTTTGGACCTTCAGGCCATTGAGAATCACAGCAATCGCCTTCTCCAGCCGCACGCCTCGTGAGCCCTTGACCAGGATGATGTCTCCGGGCTGCGCCATCTCAAGATAAAACCGGCCCGCTTGCTCAGCGTCCGAAAAGAACCTGGCCCGGTCTGGCGTGAATCCAGCATTTTTTGCACCTTCCAGAAAAAATTGCGCATCGCCCTGAACGGCAAGTAACCAATCAATCCCAGCTTCCACGCACCTTTCACCGATTCCCCGATGCCAGTCTGGTGAGGAAGGCCCAAGCTCCAGCATTTCACCTGCCATCACAATTCGTCTCTTGGCTCCCGGCCACGATGCGAGCGTCTCAAGCATCTTTCGCATCGCATACGGATTGGAATTGTAGGCATCGTTGATCATCCATCCGCCGCCCGGCAACTGCAAAATCTCGGTTCGCTGTCCGGGAGCCTTAAAGGATCGAAGCCCCGCTCTCACTTCCTCTTTCAATAAACCAAACAAGCCTGCCGTTGCGATGGCAGCCAGGGCATTTTCAACATTATGACGGCCCGGAAGCGGAATGGTGAATTTCCCTGCCAAAGCTTCCGCCTGGACTTCAAATTCCGTCATGAAATTGCCGTTTCCGTCCAGCGCCGAAGGGCGGATATTAAGCCCCTGATAGTCCGCTCCTGACATGAAGCCATAGGTCACCACCTGTCCCTGGAAGCCCGCGGAAAAGCCGCGAACGCGCTCGTCATCGTGGTTCAAGACTGCAATGCCGGGCGCTTTGAGATGTTCGATCAGCTCGCGCTTGGCGCGCGCGATTGAGTCGATGGAATCGAAGAATTCGAGATGAACCGGGGCCACGTTGGTGACCACCCCCACCTGCGGCTCCGCCCATGAAGCCAGCAAGGCGATCTCCCCGGGACCTGACATCGCCATCTCAATCACCGCAACCTGGTGATGAGGCTCAAGCCGGAGCAGCGTAAGAGGCACTCCATAATGATTGTTCAGGTTTCCGGAGGTCTTGAGCACGCTGAAGCGCTGTGCCAGGACCGCAGCGATCATTTCCTTAGTGGTGGTCTTGCCAGTGCTGCCGGTGATGCCGATAACCCGGCCCGGCCACTTGCGTCGCGCCGCGTGCGCAAGTTGTTGCAGAGCCTTCGCAGTATCCGGCACGGGAATCAATAGCGACGCCCAGTCGGATTTCGGCGGAGAGTAGTCGTTTGAAACCACTGCCGCTTTCGCGCCTTTTGCAATAACTTGTTCAATGAAATTGTGACCATCGTGGCGGGGACCTCGGATGGCGAAAAAAAGGTCTCCGGCTTCGAGCGACCGGGAGTCAATGGAATAACCGCTGACAGTCCCATCCGACCCGCGCCATCGCGAGTTTAAAACCACAGCGATTTCATTCAGCGAAAACTGCATCAGGATTGCCTTTTTGCGACATTATTGTCGGAAAGAATACAAAACCTCTCGCCACGCCGCCAACGCGCCAAGCAGCGTCAGAAACAACCCCTTCGGTTCCCTTGTGAGACTTTGCGCCCTTGCGCCTTGGCGTGAGGCCTTTCTTAAAAGAACCTTCTTTTCGCAGTTTCTGACATCCACCCTCCTGATCAGGGATGCGTTAAGTTTTGCGGAAGCCCATTTCGCGCAAAATCCTTCTTGCAACCTCACGATCATCAAAAGGAATTGAACGATCCTTGAGGACCTGATAGGTTTCGTGTCCCTTGCCTGCCAGCAGGACCAAGTCTCCCTCATGAGCCTGTTCCAGCGCTTTCCGGATCGCTGCCTCGCGGTCTACTTCCGCGATATACGGTTTCCCCGACTTCTGAAG
>DATGKJ010000071.1:0-3600 GCA_035294685.1 Terriglobia bacterium
TTCCGCGTTTACCCGGAAATCGTGGTTGCCGAGCACCGCGAAGACGCCGAGGCGCGCGCGCAATCTGCCCAGCGTCTGAGCCGCCGGCCAGATGTACTGGGGAGAAAATGTGACGTAGTCACCGGTCAAAGCCACAAGATCGGGATGCAGGCGATTGGCGAGTTCAACGACGCGATGAACCTCTTCGATGGGCGTGAAAAGGCTGAGATGAATATCGGTGAGGTGAACAATCCGAAGGCCTTCGAGCGCGGGCGGAAGCCTGCGCAGGCGGATCACGGTCTCGGTAATTTCAGGGTCTGCGGCAAAGCTCCCGAGTGGAAGATCCTTTTTCGGGGCATTCAGCGACAGTAACGTGAGTCGGGGTCTTTTCCAGAAATTGGGCGCGACAGAAGATCGTGCCATGCGCACCTCACAAGCAAATCCCGGCGTGCGGGCAGCCTTCACCGAAGAGAAGTCATCCATTATACCAGCGTCTCAATGACGTAGCGCTGCTCATTGCGCCAGTAGCGGCGGTGTCCCTTCGCTCCGCTCAGGGCAGGCTCTCATCGCTGGTCTTTGCTACCGCTTCTGAGCCATCACTTCCGAGAAAACCTGGATCATGGCTTCGTGGACCAGGCCATTCGAGGCGAAGATTTCGTCCCTTAGCAACACAAACGGACCGCCTGTAAGGTCCGTGACGCGCCCCCCAGCCTCGGTCACCATCAGCACGCCGGCAGCCTTGTCCCACGGATTGAGCTTCAGTTCCCAGAAGCCCTCAAATCTCCCCGCAGCCACTGAGCAAAGATCAAGCGCCGCCGAGCCGGCTCTGCGAACGCCATGAGAAAGCTGAGTGAAGCGAAAATAATACCGAAGATTCAGGCGGTGGTCAGCCGAGGTGGGAGGAAATCCGGTTGCGAGCAGGCTTTCTGAAAGGTCGTCGGTTTTTGAAACGCGCAGACGTTTGCCATTGCAAAAGGCGCCGCTGCCACGCTCAGCGGTGTAAAGCTCCTGCCGCGTCGGATCGTAAATGACGCCTGTAATAACTTCATTGCGGAAGGCTAGTCCCAACGAAACACAGAAGATCGGAAAATGATGGGCGAAGTTGGTGGTTCCGTCCAGGGGGTCTACATACCAGCAATAGTCAGAATCGCCTTTGTGGCCGCCTCCCTCCTCTGCGACAATGCTGTGCCCCGGAAATTGCTGGCGAAGCCGCCCGGTGATGAGCGCTTCGGAGCGGCGGTCAGCCTCCGTGACCAGGTCCAGGGGCCGTTTGTAGGAAATCTGATGAGGCCGGTCGAAGAGTTCATAAAGCAGATTCCCTGCCTCACGAGCAACCTCGACAGCCGGAGTTAGAAAATTCTCCATGTCCTCACTTTCCAACGAAGATCAATAATGCCAGGACAAACCCGTCGGAAAAGCCTGGCGTATCATTTCGGCGCCTCGGCGAGAATTTCTTTGGGAAACTCGCCGTCCGCCCAGGCGGAGCCATCCTCAAAATATTCTTTCTTCCAGATCGGCACGCGCCGTTTCAACTCGTCAATCGCGTAATGGCAAGCCTCAAAGGCCGCGCGACGGTGCGCCGACGTTACGATAATGGCGACGCTGGTTTCGCCAATTTCGATTCTTCCAATGCGATGGATCATGCCGATATGGTCGACGGCGAATTTCTGCTTCGCCTCCCGTCCAATCTCTTCCATCATTCGGATCGCCATGGGTTCATAGGCTTCATACTCGAGGTAAAGCGTCTTCCGCCCTTGAGAATGATTCCGAACGATGCCCTCAAACACCACAACCGCTCCGTCGTGAGGCCCTTTCAACCGCGATGCCAGAGCCGCAGTGGGGATTACGCTGCGAGTAATCTGAAAAAACTCTTTTTCTTCCCCGCCGCTCACAGGCGGCAGAAAAGCCACTTCGTCCCCCTCGCGGAGCGTTCTCGATGGTTCCGCGATGGCTTCATTTACCGCGATCAGCAGCGAATCGGCCAATTCGGCCAGGCGTGGGAAGCGTTCCTGGTACTGCTTCCAGAGATACCCCAACACGGCTCCTTCCGGAAGCTCAGCCTCCTCCTGCGCGAAGCCGGTCACATCATGGGCGAGGCCAAAAAAAAGCACCCTGATTTTCATTCCTGTGTCGCCCCAAAATTGGGATAGCAATTTCGCCTTGCGGCGCTTCCAGGGTAAGCTCTGAATTCACGAAGGCCGTTTCGCCGAAAAAGTGGCGCCTGTTTCAGTATACATGTTATGGCTGTCATTCAGAAATATCGCAGGGTTTGCTCGGCGGAATTCGGGATAATAAACCCCATGGGCAGTGTGATCCTGGCAGGAAGAGATTGGCGATTCCGCGCGCTGCTTCGCGCCCAACTCCTGGAAGAAGAGATAGAGGTGGAAGCGCATGAGGCGCCACGCGAGGCGCTCAATAGCCTCACGGACCTTAAGATCCTGCCAAGACTGTTGGTCGCCGACCTCTTTGGAAGCCCAAACCCCAAAGCTGAGCTGAAACTGCTTTCCAAATGGGCGTCGTTGACCCCCATATGGGTCATTCTTAGCCATGCTTTCAGAGAGGAAGAAAGTCTCGAAGGCCAAGGTTTTGAACGTGTTTTGTATCGTCCGCTGGACGTCGCCCAGCTCGTGAAGGACATCAGAAGACGATGCGAGTCCTTATAATTAGTCAGGAAATGCCTTCGACTCGTTGGTTCTAATCCATCAGGAGGTTATCTTTGCGAGCCTATACCACTTATCTCTGGTTCAATACCCAAAAGAAGCGAGAATTCATCAATATCACCGAAGAGCTTGAGAAGGCGCTGGAAAAGGCCAAAATCAGAGAGGGTCTGATCCTCGCTTCCGCCATGCACATTACAGCGGGAGTTTACATTAATGATGCCGAGGAGGGACTTATCGCGGATATTGAAGAATGGCTGGAAAAACTGGCGCCTTTTCGTCAGGACTATCGCCACCACCGAACGGGAGAAACCAACGGCGACGCGCACTTAAAGAACCTGCTGATCGGTCATCAGGTGCTTGTTCCCGTTACAGATGGCAAGCTGGATTTGGGGCCCTGGCAGCAGGTTTACTATGCCGAATTCGACGGGCAGCGACGCAAGAGGGTCCTTATCAAGGTTCTGGGCGAATAAGAAGCCCAATGGCTGGAGCCTCTGAATCGATAATTCCCTCATTCATCGGCTCAATATCCACCGGGAAACATGCGATCAACCATCGCGTTCGTATGCACAGATTTTGGGGCCGCCGCGGCCGCTTCCGCGAGGCGCTTCAACTCATAAGCGGCGCGATTAGCCGCCTGCAAGTATGCGCGAGCGGCCGCCTCCACCACGTTCTGGCTGCTCCATTTGCCAGTAAACTCGCGGCCCTGGAAGCGCGCGCGAATGGCTGCTTCCGCCGTGCCCAAGGCTCCCTGCCCGACCGTGTTCACACTGAAATCCACAATGGTTCCTGGAATCCCCGTGATCCGGTCGATGGCGCGAAAAGCGGCGTCGCACGGCCCCTCGCCGGTGGCGGAATCATGATAAATGCGGCCATCTTTCTCCAGTTCCAGGGTAGCGGTCGAGCGGCCCTCGTTTGACGAAACGCTCTGAAAGAGCTTCAGGGTAAACGTCTCCGGCGCGTT
>DATGKJ010000072.1:0-9859 GCA_035294685.1 Terriglobia bacterium
GTTGCGGCTGAAGCGAGGGTTAAGATTCGAGCTGTCCGTTCGAAACGTCAGGCGCCGGGTTTCAATTTCCTTCTCGATTTCCCTGCGCCCGAGGCTGAGAAATGGCCTTACGATCTTTCCTTCCAGCACAGGATAGATGCCGCCCAGGCCCCTTGCGCCAGCGCCTCGCAACAGCCGCAGGAGCACCGTTTCCGCCTGGTCGTTTGCGGTGTGACCGGTGACCACCTTATCCAGTTTTCCCTGACGGATGAGCGAGAGAAAGAAGCGATAGCGAAGCTCGCGCGCGGCAGCTTCCAGATTCTGCCGTTTTTCGCGCGCGATCCGCGCCACCGCCGCTTCACCTCGGATAAACTCAAGACCGTATTCCGCCGCTCGCGCGGCTACAAACTTCTCATCCGCGTCGGACTCTGAACCGCGCAGATGATGGTTGAAATGAAGGACGGCAGGGCACAAACCCATTTGGCGGGCGAACGGGTTCATGAAGTCAAGCAGCAGGATAGAATCAGGCCCCCCCGAAACTGCAACTCCCACACGCTCGCCCGATCTGAATAGGCTCCGCTGCCGCATTTCAAGAGCCCAGCGACGATAGAGCTTCGTTTGGCGCGGCATTCTACGCGCATTGTAACATTGCAGGCCATCGAAGCGAGAGCGTCAAGGAGCGAGGTCCTTAACCCCTCCGCTCTCATCGGGTTCGCCATCCAACTCGGAAAATATTTTGGCATAATGTGGTATTACGTCATACCATGTAAGGACAACGCATCATGAAGAATCAACGACTGAAGCCCCGGCCGCCGCTCCACAAGGAAGTGGCGGAGATTATTTCCGAGCGGATTATTTCCGGGGAGCATCCGCCCAACACTTTTCTGCCTCCTGAGCGGGAGCTTTGTCAGCGCATGGGAGTAAGCCGGACGGTGATTCGTGAGGCGATCAAGCTGCTGGAAAGCAGCGGACTGGTTCACATCAGCCGGGGGCATGGAACCGTGGTGTTGGAAGCCCGGCATGAGTCGGTGTCGCGCCCGCTCAAGATTCTGTTGCGGCGCAAGAATAACTCGGTCAGAGACCTTCTCGAAGTCCGCAAAATCCTGGAGGTGGGCATTGCAGGTCTTGCGGCCGAACGTCATACGCGCGATAACCTGCGGCTGATGGATCGCACCATCCGCGTGATGCGGGAAAAACCCGGGGAGCCGGAGGGATATATCGACGCCGACCTGGAGTTTCACGCCGAAATTGCCCGCGCTACGCAAAATCCAACTTTCTCCATCATTCTGGAGTTGCTCCAGGAGTTGTTGCGCGAAAGCCGCGTGGCCAGCTTTTCAGGCCCCAGGATGGTGCTGCTGCGCGCCAAACAGCACGAGAAGATTTACCAAATGGTCCGCCAAAGCGACGCGCCAGGGGCGCAGGCGGCAATGGCCCAGCATCTGAGCGCTACGGAAAGGGACCTGGCAAGACGGGAAATTATCGATCGCAAACGCCGGTAGATGGCTTGAGAATGACTGGCAGCCGCCCGCAAGTGATCGGCGCTCCAGGATCAAGTGAAACCCTCACCTTTTAATTTCCACAATGGTTGCGCCTTCGCCGCCTTCGTTCCGGGGCGCTGGATAGAACTTCTCCACGTGAGGATGAGCGGCAAACATCTCATGCAGGCTGCGTTTCAACACGCCATGTCCATGCCCATGCACCACTCGCAGCTTGAAGCGTCCGGCGAGATACGCATCATCCAGGAACTTATCCACCTGCGCGCGGGCTTCCTCCGCCGCGCTGCCAATCACATTGATTTCCGCCGGCGCCTCGGCTTCTTCCGATTGCGCTCGAACCGGGCTCGCGCCGGCGTAGGTTGAGGCGGCTTCGCGCTGGATCACCGCGCGAACGTCCTCGCGTTGCACGCGCATGCGCAGCCGTCCTACCTCCACTTCAAGCTGACCCTCGCCCAGAATCGCCGTGACAACGCCTGGCGTTGAGAAGCTTTTCAGCCGCACGCGATCGCCCACCGCGACAGGCGCTTTGTTATCGCCCTCCGGCTCCACCTCGGCGGGCGGTCCCAGGGTTTCAAGCACCTGCAAGTTCCACTCGTCACGAGCCTCGCGGCTCAAGGCCGATCCGCGACGTTCCATCCGGCTCAACGCCCTGGCGGATTTCGCCTCGGCCATCGCCTGCGCGCGAATTTCTTCCATGGCCTTTTTCCATTCCCGGTCGTATTCGCGGAGCGTCTCTTCCAAACGCTTGTCGAGTTCGCGCAGCTTAGCCTGCCGCTCAGCGGCCCACTGTTGTTTCCTTTGTAATTCGCTTTCTTCCATGGCTTGGGCCTGCGCGCGGAGATGAGCAAGCTCGGTTTCAGTCTCAGCGCGTTTGGCGTGCAACCAGGCGATGAGCGACGAGGCTTCCTTTTCCGCCGGACCCAGCAACGATCGCGCCTGCTGAATGATTTCGGGATTCAGGCCGATTCGCTGCGCAATGTCCAGGCCGCTGGATTTTCCCGGAAGTCCGGTGAGGAGCCGATAAGTGGGCTGCAGGGTGGCCTCATCAAAATCCATCGCGGCGTTGACGGTTGCTGGCGCTTCGGCCGCATAGGCTTTCAGCCGCGAATGGTGGGTGGTCACAAAGGTCATCGAGCCGCGCTTGCGGAAATATTCCAGAATGGCAACGGCGAGCGCGGCTCCTTCTTCAGGGTCCGTGCTGCTGCCGATCTCATCGAGCAGCACCATGTCCGCTGAGCCGGCGACCTCGATCATGGCCTGGATGTTCCGAATATGAGCGGAAAAAGTGCTGAGATTCTGTTCAATCGATTGCTGGTCGCCGATATCCGCCAGAACGCGTGTGAAAACGGGCAATCGCGCCTCTTTCGCCGGCACCGGCAATCCGGCTTGCGCCATCAGCACAGCAGCTCCGATCGTCTTCAGCGCCACCGTCTTTCCGCCGGTGTTCGGCCCGCTGATCACCATCAACGTTTGCGGCTCGCGCAACTCCACGTTGAGCGGAACCGGACGGCGTCCGGCTGCGCGCAAAGCTTTTTCGAGCAACGGATGGCGGGCTTCTTCGAGGGCCAACTCGCGTCCGGCGGAGAACTGCGGAATCGTGGCTTCATACCGGCGAGCAAATTCCGCCTTGGCGAAAGCAAGGTCCAATGCGCCTAAAACAGCCGTCGCCTTCAGCAATTCCTCGCGCCGCTCTCGTAGCTTCTCGCTGAATTCCGCCAGGATGCGACGAATCTCCGCCTCTTCGCGGTCCTGGAGCTCAACCAGTTCGTTGTTGAACGGAAGCGTTTCCAGAGGTTCCACGTAGAGCGAGGCCCCGGAGGAACTTGACCCGTGAAGGATGCCTTCCACCTGCCGCCTCTTTTCGGCGCGCACCGGCAACACGTAACGTCCGTTGCGCACGGTGATCAACTCATCCTGCAACGCCTGCTCCCGGGCAAGCCGGCGAAGCAGCCTCTCGAGCGCCGAATGTAGTTCCTGTTGGGTGCGTTCGATGGAGCGTCGAATGCGGGCAAGCGCCGGGCTGGCGGATGAATCGATGGAGCCATCTGGCAAAATCTTGCCGTCGAGGTCCCTTACCAGGTTGCGCAAGTCTGGAGCGCTGCGGGCAAGCTCATTTAGCTTTTCGCAGGGAGTTTCCACAAAAAGGTCGCGCGCGTGGCAGGCCGCCTTTGCCGCCTCCACCACGCCGAGGATTTCGAGGGCCGAACAGGCCACGCCCGCAATACGAAGTTTCTCCAGAATAGGCAGAGGATCAATCAGGCTGCCCCAGCCTGGGCGAGGAGTAACTCGAAGATAGTCGCAAGCTTCCCTGGCCAGTTCCAGATCGCTTTGAATGGCAGCGAGATCCGCGCGGGGAGCAATCTGATCGAGCGCGCGTTGGCTGATAGGGCCGGAGAGAAGGGGCCGCAGCAATTCGATGATGGCAGGGAACTCCAGCAACTCGCGGGAAAAAGGGTCCAGATTCTGTGAATCGAAGCTCATGCCATCCGCAAGGAAATCGTATCGGCGGCGCTTTGGGATGTCAATCTCGGCGCTCGTCAGAGTGATTTCGTGAGTGCTGCTTCTCGAATCTGGAATTTGAAAATTTGGCTTGGGTTGCGGCGCGCCGCGCTGTAGGGAAATGTAAAAAGGCTTACCACGGAGAACACGGAGAACACAGAGAACACAGAGAACACAGAGAACACAGAGATAAAAGCCTCTGCGCTCTCTGTGCCCTCTGTGGTGAAAACAGTATTTAAGGTAAGCGACGGAGTTTGACCGCTTGCGGGAAGTGCGAACTGAAGAAAATCAATGACTTAGGGTTGTGGCTTTATTCAGCTTTGAAAACCGTTCCAGGTGTCTTTCAGGAAAATCAGGAAAAACGCCATGGCGTTTTCTACTGCAATGCCTGCCTCCTGTGCGCACAATCATTGACAGACAAAAGCAGATTAGCAGGTTCCGAAAGCCCAATGGGCGTATATTTTGTATATTTTGTCTCATACGTATGAGACGTATTTAACCCGCCCGGCTTCGATGAAAAATCAACTTCCCTAAGACGTAAGCCATTGCTATGTTGTTGTGATTCTTCATCCGGGAAATACGAAATGCAGGATTCTTCCTCCCTTTCACTCAGAGCCTGCCCCCTGCAGGTTTGCTACAATCAAGTTCCATGAATCCGCAAGGCCCGATCTGGCGGATCGTTCTGGTTCGCCCTCGCAATCCGCTGAACATTGGCGCTGCGGCGCGCGCGATCGCCAATTTTGGCTTCAAGGATCTGGTGATTGTCGCCCCCTATGAACCGGCATGGCGCGAAGCGCGCTCTGCTGTCGGCGCAGAGGAAATCATCCAGAGCGCCCGGTCGGTCAGCACGCTGGCAGAGGCGCTGAATGATGTCACGCTCGTGGTCGGGACCACTTCCGGCCAAAGGCGGAGGCTTGATCGTGAACTGATCAGTCTGGATAAACTATCCGAGTGGCTTGACGCCCACGCCGATCATGGACGCGCGGCCTTGCTTTTTGGATCGGAAAAGACAGGCCTTTCCAACGAGAATATGAGTTACTGCCATGCGCTGGCGCGCATTCCTACCATCGCCCGATGCCCTTCGATGAATCTGGGGCAGGCTGTCGCTGTTTGTTGCTTTGAGTTGGCGAAGCGGGCGAGAATGGGAAGTGAGGCGGAGGAAAAGAGTGAACAGCCCTGTGCAGACGGCTCTGGAAGCTCTTCCATGGGCTCCGAGGCCTGTGTGCATATCTCTGCCCCCGCGAATATCCAATCGCTCGAGCACATCTTTGAACGCGCAGCGTGTGTGCTCGATGAAGTAGGCTATTTGAAACCCAAAAGCCGTGAAGCGACGCTCATCAAATTGCGCCGCATGCTCATCGAGCGTGGGCTATCGAATCACGACGCGAAAATTCTGGGAGGGATACTGGCCCAGATCGAATGGAAGCTGAAGCTTTAGCGGCAATGCCTTCGCCTTGCATGGCCCAACCTGCGAGAGAATAAACTGGGGGCCGCAAGCGAGATTGCACAGCCCGCCAGGATAATCCGGGCGCCCCGCCAGGTTGCGCGAGAAAGGGAGCAACGTATGGCCTACCAAACAATTACTGTCAATTTTGAAGGCCCGCTCGCAATCGTCTGCTTGAACCGGCCTGAGAAGCGCAATGCCTTGTCGCTTGCGTGCATGCGCGAGTTGATCGAGGTTTTTGACGGTTTCGGTCGTACCCGCGAAATCCGGGCCGTGATTCTTGCCGCCGCCGGCAAGGCGTTTTCGTCCGGCCATGACCTGAGCGAAATGAAGGGGCGCGCTGTCAGCGAATACCGCGAGCTGTTTGACGTTTGCACCGAGCTGATGCACAAAATCCAATCGATTCCGCAACCGGTGATCGCCCAGGTGCAGGGCGTTGCCACCGCCGCAGGCTGCCAACTGGTCGCCACCTGCGACATGGCGATTGCTTCCGAACAGGCCTCGTTTGCGACACCCGGGGTGAGAATCGGGCTCTTCTGCACCACTCCGATGGTGGCGGTCAGCCGGGCAATCGGACGCAAGCGCGCCATGGAGATGCTGCTTACCGGTACGCCGATCGATGCGCGCACAGCCGCTGACTGGGGGCTTATCAATCGCGCTGTTCCTGCCGAGCGGCTGACCGAGGAAACACGAAAGCTCGCCCTCCAGTGCGCCGAGGCGAGCAGCTTCACCGTAGCGCTCGGCAAGCAGGCTTTCTATGCGCAGATTGACCTCGACCAGCCCAGGGCTTACGCCTACGCTAAAGAGGTGATGACCATGAACTCGCTCGCCGGCGACGCGCAGGAGGGCATTTCAGCTTTTCTCGAAAAGCGCGCCCCGTGCTGGGCCGGACGCTGATGCTTTCAATGTTATTTGTATTCTATTGAGGATTACAAATTATAGTGACGACTTCTTCTGTAGCGCCGGTGTCCCCACCGGCGTCTTTCGGCGCTGAGAGCCTGCCCTGAACGAAGTGAAGGGACAGCTCCGCTACAGCAAATAGTGTCACTATAATTTGTAATCCCCTGTAAAAGGATCAGGGTGTTTACTCTGATACGGAGGGCAGCGCAGCCTTGGCAGGTTGCTCAAAAACGATTGTAGACGCTCTCATCCCGAGCCTTTCGCCTGTCCTTCTGAGGGACGGCAAAGAATCCCCGTATTTCGGCTCAAGGCAAACTCTGCGAGGAATCTCTCTGCTCATATGAGGATTTCTCATGCGAAGTGAATTCCGATCAGGAAACGGGTAATCACAGCATCCAGTACGATGATTAAAACCGACGCGACCACGACGGCTTGAGTGGTTGAGCGGCCAACGCCCTCGGTGCCGCCCACGGTCTTTAATCCGAAATGACATCCTACCAGGGAAATCACCATCGCGAAGATGATGGGCTTAATGAGCCCCTGCGCGAGGTCGCGGAAGGTGAGGGACTGATATGCGGTGGTCCAATATTCCGGCGAAGTGAGTTTGGCCACTGAAACACTTACCAGAAATCCGCCGAACATTCCCGCAAAATCTGCGAGTATCGTTAACACCGGCAGCGTGATGAGCGCGGCGTAGAGTCGCGGGGAGACCAGCTTCCGCAGAGGGTCGGTGCCCAAGGCGCGGAGCGCGTCAATCTGCTCGCTGACCAGCATCGAGCCGATTTCCGAGGCGATCCCCGCGCCGTTTCTGCCCGCCACCACCAGCGCCGAAAGGACAGGCCCCAGTTCCCGCACCACGGAAAGCGCAATCGCTTCGCCCAGCACGTTGACGGCGCCAAAGGTCTGAAGCGTGCGATAAGTCTGCAAGGCCAGCACGACGCCGGTGAAAAAGCCCGTCAGCAGCACAATCGGCAGCGATCCCACGCCGATCACGTCCATCTGAACCAGGGTATCGATGTAGTATCGGGGAGAGCTGAAGGCGTTTCGGAAAGCTCGGACGGTGAGATAAGTGAAATCCTGAAGGGCCAGGACCTTCTGCTTGAAATAGCTCTCGATCAAGAGACCTCGTGTCGCTTTAAAATGACGGGTGCGCGCGCAGTAATCCTCAATTTAGCGAGCGCAATTTTTGAAGTCAAGATCGGCGCAAAGTCGCCTGGCGGGAAGAACGTCGGAGCAGAGACCCGCCCGCAACTTGTGGTAGCCTTGGAAATCATCCTGGCTTTTGTGTACGATGGCGAGAATGGAATCTTTGCAAAAATTCACCGTAGCTGTCGTTCAGATGGCGTGCGAGCCTGATCCGCGTTCAAATCTGGAGCGCGGGGTGGCCCACATCCGAGAAGCGGCGACGCGAGGCGCAAAACTCGTTTGCCTGCCGGAACTCTTTCGCACGCGGTATTTCTGCCAGCGGGAAGACGCCTCCTTTTTCGATCTTGCCGAGCCTGTGCCTGGACCGACAACCCAGGCGTTGGGAAAGGTCGCTAAAGAGACAGGCACGGTGATTGTGGCGCCCATCTTCGAGCGCAGGACTGCGGGAGTGTACCACAATAGCGCTGCGGTGCTCGACGCGACGGGTGAGTTAGCGGGACTTTATCGCAAGATGCACATCCCGGACGATCCTGCCTACTATGAGAAGTTTTACTTCACTCCGGGAGATTTGGGCTTTCAGACGTTCAGGACCTGTGTGGGCGACGTTGGCACGCTGATTTGTTGGGATCAGTGGTATCCGGAAGGAGCGCGTTTAATGGCTCTCCGCGGAGCGCAGATTCTCCTTTACCCCACGGCCATCGGGTGGCATCCGCACGAAAAGCGGGCTCATGGGGCGGCGCAACTCGACGCCTGGCGCACCATCCAGCGCGCGCATGCCATTGCGAATGGCGTCTACGTGGCCGTCGCCAACCGCGTAGGGTTTGAGGCGATGGCGAACTCAACGTCGGGCATTGAGTTCTGGGGATCATCCTTTATTGCTGATCCTTTTGGTGTTGTTGTGACACAGGCTTCAGCGGAGCAGGAGGAAATTCTGTTGGCTGAAGTCGATCCGGCTCGCATTGAGGAAGTGCGACGCAACTGGCCTTTTCTTCGTGACCGCCGCGTGGATGCGTATGGGGGAATCGACCAGCGGTTTCTGGATATGACGCAGCAAAGCAGGGCTTAACCGGATTGATGAAGAGGCGGCTTTGTGCCGCCACATGCGACAAGGTAAACCCGCCGTTGCGCCCCAAGTTGATCCAATTTCGCTTCACTTGGCAATCCTTGTAAGAACAAGCGGAATTTTCAGGGAGAAACAATTCTTATGCGCGTACTCGTGACAGGAGGGGCAGGCTATATCGGCAGTCACACCGCCAAAGCGCTCCATCACAGTGGATTCAAACCGGTCATACTCGATGACTTCCGCTCCGGCCACCGCTGGGCCGTGAAATGGGGTGAGCTGATGGAAGGAGATTTGGATAATTCTGACTTTCTGCGCAAGGTTTTCTCAGAAAATTCCGTACGGGCTGTCATTCATTTTGCTGCGAGCATCGAGGTGAATGAATCCGTCCGAGATCCGAGAAAATATTTCTGGAACAACTGCGTGAATACGCTGAAGTTGTTGGATTCCATGCGAGAGGCAGGAGTAAAACATATCGTCTTTTCTTCATCCGCCGCAGTTTATGGTGATCCGGAGACCGTGCCCATTCCGGAAGATCACCCGACACGCCCCGTCAGTCCTTATGGCGAATCCAAGCTTTTTGTCGAAAAGGTTCTCCGCTGGTATGGGAAGGCTTACGGGATGGGATGGATGGCGCTGCGCTATTTTAATGCTTGCGGAGCTGACCCTGAGGGCGAGCTGGGTGAATGCCACGAGCCGGAATCTCATCTGATTCCGTTGGTGATCGCAGCGGCCCAGGGCAAGCGGCCCACCCTTCAGGTTTACGGGACGGATTATCCCACTCCGGATGGCACAGCCGTCCGCGACTATATCCACGTGACAGACCTCGCAGAGGCCCACGTGCGGGCGCTTCAACACCTGTTGGATGGCGGCGAGAGTTATGCGCTGAACCTTGGGACCGGAAAGGGACACACGGTGCGTGAGGTTGTCGCCGCCGTCGCTCGCGCCAGCGGCTCGCAGCCTCCTTCCGAAGATGCTCCTCGCCGGGCAGGCGATCCTCCTGTGCTCGTCGCTGACCCCTCCCTGGCGCATAGAGCGCTGGCATGGGAGCCAAAACACTCCAGCTTGAATGAGATTGTTCAAACCGCCTGGAAGTGGCACTCCTCACGATAAGCGTAGACGGTAAGATGGCAGCTCATTGTGACGGTCTACCCTGCCGCTGCCGGCTTTAACTTTTGGGGACGCCGCGCCGCACCAAGCTACAGGGGATTACAAATTATAGTGACACTATTTGCTGTAGCGGCGCTGTCCTCAGCGCCGAAAGACGCCGGTGGGGACACCGGCGCTACAGAAGAAGTCGTCACTATAATTTGTAATCCTCAATAATTCAGGACT
>DATGKJ010000073.1:0-2017 GCA_035294685.1 Terriglobia bacterium
AGAGGCCGCATTTCCACAAGTCGTCCGCCAGCCACATGGTCTGCTCTGGCAACTCGATCCCGAGATTTCCGGGGTAAGGAAATTGCATGCGGCCTTCGCTGTTCTGGCCCAGAGCAATCTGCCGAAGGTAGTAACGCATCATGGGCGGATCGGAAAACACAATCAGGTTCATGGCAGGCCACGCAAGGTCTGACCACTGCGCGTGTTCGCGCCATGCCGAGCCGCAATAGCCCCAATGCGTGTTGACGCGATGCGTCCATTTGCTGCCCGAAAAGATGCGGTCGAGCATGGCATTTGACGAGCGAAACACGGCCTCTTGCTTGAGGCGGTAGCGCCGTTCGACCGTCCCAATCTTCCGAACCATCAAGGGCCTCGTCGCCCCGCGAACAGTAAGCTGAATATAGCGATATCCGTTATAATCGTTCCGCTGCCAGGCATTCCGACCCCGGCGCAGCGTGATGCGATCGGTGAGATTTGTCCGCTCGTTAGGCGTGATTTCGCGGGAGGCAAGCACGCGCCCGTCTTTCAGATACTCCGAGATTGAGACATCCACCGTCGCGCCCTCGCCTCCCTCGATCTCAAAAATCGGGCAGCCTAAAACCATTCGGCCCATGTCGAAGACCATGGCGGCATCGCGTCCTTCGACGGGAGTTTCGACCGAAGCTCCAGCGCGGTTCGCGCCAAGCGATGAGAGGTTTTCGAGCTTGATAGTTTGGATGGGCTGAAATTTCTCGGCATTCACCTGAAGAGCCGGAATCTGAAACTTCGCTTGTCTCTGGACTTCTGCCGCGCCGATGACGCTCGCTACGGGTACAAAGACTTCGTCAATCTCGCCCATTTCACGCTGAACCAGGCTGTCGATATTGCGCTCAGCAAGTTCGATAGCGGGTTGCCATTGCGCGTCATCAAAGCCGGTCTCATTCCACCCTATGGGCTCCTTGCGAAGATCGGCGATCTCAACATAATGCAGTTGGAAACTTTGCCGGGGCGCGTTGCGCTGCCAAACGTGAGAGACGAGGCATTTCCACTGAAGATCGGTGTCAAGGATAATTTCCTCGTTCCGATCACGAATTCTGCCTTGCAGAAAAAACCATCCTCGCTCCTTCCGGGTGTCTTCAGTGGCTGTTGCCAGGGAATAAACGCGGGCGGCCATCACATTGTGGCCCTTGCGCAGATAAGGCTGGATATTGCGAAGGTCGAAATAACGGCGGTGCGGGTCGGATATGGGCGGGCCAAATCCTACCCTATGACCATTTACATAAAGTGCGTATTCCGTGCAGGCTGAAACCTGGACGGGAACCTCCGCCTGTGGGATTTCCGCCAGAACAAATACTCGACGAAAATAGACATAAGTATTGGGTTCAAGACCGCTCGCCGTTGCCCAGATGCGCTTGGCGCTCCACCCGTGCTGCTGGCGCGGGTGAAGAGCGTTCTCTGAAGCAGCACCTGACTCTTGATCAGCGCTCGCCACTCCTGTAGCTGCGAAGGCTGCCGCTCCGATTTTTACAAAATCGCGTCGCGTCACGTTAAAGCACACGAAGCCTTTGGGAAATTCAAAAAGGGAGGGCTCTCACAGCCTCGGAGGGAGGGGTAAGGCTGTGAGAGCGGGGTACAGCAAGGTGAGACCTCGTTCAGAAAAGGAATTTTCCTTCAAGCTGGAATATCCGGGGCTGATTGGCCTGGCCGCCAATCTGACCGAAACTCGCGGAGTTGATGGCGATGGAAGGCGCCGTAAACTGAACGCGGTTAAAGGCATTGAATGCGTCTACCTGAAGCTGAAAGCTCATGTTTTCCCTGATCTTGATGTTCCGCATCAACGCGAAGTTTTCATTAAATCCCCAGGTGTTGCGCAGAGCCGGATACGCCAGCGTGCGCGGCGTATTGCCAAAGGTGAACGGCGCGGGTTCTGCAAAGGCGTTGATGTTGAGATACTTGGGAGGATTTGCGCCCAGAAGATCGCCGCTTCCGTAGCTGCCGTTGATTCTGATCGGCCCTGTAAAGCCCGGCGCATAATCAG
>DATGKJ010000074.1:0-6570 GCA_035294685.1 Terriglobia bacterium
AGGCTCAAAGCCAATATGTCTCTGGACTTCCTGAGGGATATGCTTCGACACCATGATGCCGCGCGCGCGATCCCTGATCACCCGCCCGACGTGGGCCAGGTGGGCCGCCGCAATCAAATCCGTGATCCGCTTTTCAGCCACCAGCGCCTTGACTTCCTCCACCGGCCGGTAGCCCAGTTTTTCAACCTCTTCATGTTCAGTGGAAACCCCGTGAAAACAGGGAGTGATCAGGATCACCACTCCTCCCTGCTTCACGCCAAGCTCCGAAGCGTAAATCCCTTTGGCCGCCTGCCAGAGATCGTAATCGGCTGGGTAAGATTCCGCGATCACAATATCTGCAAACTTTGGCTGCGGTACGCCGTAGATCGAACGCGAGTGCTCAGCCCCCTGATGATGCGCTTTCACAGGGTCGCCCGCGACGACGTGCGTGACGCGCTCGTGGCGGTCCATGACCACATTCACGAGATAGCGCAGGCCCGCCAGCCGCGCGATCTCTTCCACTTCGCGGCGCACGGGATTATCCGCAAAGCCGATAATTTCAGCGCCTGAATATAGCGCGCTGAGCCAATGGGTGTGACCGGTAATATCCGGGCCGGAAACCCCCGGCTGCACAATGCTGGAGCCTCCCGTAAACCCCATCACGCGATGAGGCACAATCTGCCCGACGCCGATCACGAGGTCCGCTTCGCCCAGCATCCGGTTTACTTTAATGGGCGTGCCATCGGCTGCGGCGCCAATCTTGCGAAGATGGTCTTCGTCCTTCCAATAATGAAGAAACACGGCATATTGCCGTAAAGTTTCCGCGCCAAGCTTCTTTTCAAGCTCCGCCAAGGTCATCTGTGAATGAGTGCCTGCGGCGATCAGGATGCGGATGTTTTCCCGTGGCATTCCGCCCGCGAGCAAACGGCGAAAAACGCCAGGCAACAAGCCCCAGGCCGGCGTCTGCCGGGTGATGTCGTCTACGAGCAGCAAAACCTGAGATGAGGGCGAAACCAGTTTTTCAAGCCGCTCAGCGCCAATGGGCTGATCCAGAGCTTCTTCAACCAGGTCGGCCAGGGGGCGCGGGTGTTCGGCTTCGCGCGGAACTAAAACAGCAAGCAGGTTGGAATCCGGAACCTCAAGCGGAGGGACGTCCGAATAAGAAAAAGTGACTCTCATTGTGTTTATCGCGCGGGCTGCATTCTATCACACGTTGATCGGGTTGCTGAAAACTCCCGCAGCCTGCTATTCCAAAGAGCCAAAATACAGGGATTCTTCGCTGCGCTGCGCGGCCCTGAAAATGGCCCGTCGCGCCGGCATCCTGCCGGCTTCCTCCAGAGCCAGCGAGACGCTGGCGCTACATTATCATGACATGGTGAACCGAGGGCTCACGGCGCTCCTCTCAGAACGGCAATGTGGAGGCGCTCAGCGTCAGAATGAGAGGCGGTGGGCTCAGCGCAGTTCCTGATTGTTCACTTCTTGACGGAGAAGGATTTTGTCAGACGAAAAAACTGATCGCTCGAAGAGCAAGCCCCTGAAACATCATGCAGGCCGGAAGACAGCAACGGCTTCCCGGATCGCGGGCGCTCGCGCGTCTATTGCCCTTTCACCCACGCGTGGCGGGGGTCATCAGACCACGCTCCGTAGCGGCGTTCTTCGCCCGCCAGCACCCAGGTATAGTGCAGCTCATAGCCTGGCGCGGCCACAACAGGGTGATATCCTTTTGGCAGCAGCACCGTGTCTCCATCCTCGACGACGAACACGGTGGAAAAGCCCTCGGGATCGTCGGGCGCCGTATAGGTCCAGATAAAGCCGTAACCCTGGGAGGGGCGGAGACGGAAAAAGTAGATTTCCTCCATCACCGCCTCGTTCGGGGGATTCGAGCGGTCGTGTTTGTGGGGTGGATAGCTTGACCAATTGCCGGGTGGATTCACCGTCTCCCCGGCAATCAGGCGGTCAGCCTTCACGTTGTTGCCAATGGCCGTATAAACTTTGCGCCGCCAATTATCGCGACCCGCGTCATTCAAAACCACGTCAGAACCCTCCACAAGGGTCGCCGGAGTCTTTGCTTTCGAAGCGGCGGAAAACAAGCCTGCATCAAACGCCTCTGAAAGGCCCGTGATGGTGTATTTGGAGCTGGGAGGCATATAAATCATCGCTGGCGGGCCTGCAAACACATTTTCACGTTGTCCCGCCTGCCTGAACTCCTTCTTCGCGCCGTCCGGCCCTTCAACCGTCACCGAGGCCGTTCCGGAGAAGATATCAAGCGCCCACTCCCGATCCCCCGTCGATGCAGAATATTGTTCGCCTTTGGCAAGTTGAAGCCGCGCAAAATCGAGAAACCGCATCGTGCCGGGTTTCACAATTTGCGTCAGGCTTCCGTTTGATTGCCATTTAATGTGCCGCTCCATGGTCGTCTCTCCTTTTATTCAGTTCCAACATCAATATTATATGTGACTGCGCCGGCTATCTCGATTGGATGAAAGCTGAGCGCATGGCATTTCCAAATCTGAAGCCCTCCGTCTGCAACAGGTCTTGCCTCGCAGGCCGTTGATGCCTTCTCGCGCAAGTATGGGAACCATGATCAGCGCCGCGGCAGGGTCAGCCCACCAGAAGCCGAAAGCTGCGTTCAGAACAAGCCCCGCCAGCAGGACTAAGGAAAGATAAGCGCAGAACTGCGTCTGTGCGGCGTCTGCGGCCATCGCGGCGCTCTCCAATTCAGCGCCCACCCGACGCTTGGCCCGCGAAAGAAGAGGCATCACCAGGACAGCGGCAATTGCCAGGACGATTCCGGGGGCGCTTGGCCTGGGAGGTTTCCTTGAAGCCAGATCGACCGCTGCTTCGCAACCCACGTAAACTGCCAGCGCGAGGAAGCAGGCGCCTACAGCGCGTAATGCCGTAATTTCCCGCCTCTCTCTTTTGATCTCGTCCGCATCGGATGACATTCGCCACAAGAGGATTCCTCCTGAAGCGACCTCGATAAAACTATCCACTCCAAAACCCAAAAGAGAGATGCTTCCCGCCAGAACTCCGGCCACAAGAGCAACCAAAGCTTCGGCGGTGTTCCAGGCAACTGTGAAGTACTCCAGTTGTTTGCCGCGTCGTGTCAGCGCGTCCCGGTGAAGCAGGCTGGAATCAACCCCCATGGCTTGAGAATACCATGCTCAACAAGCCCTCTTTACTAGGGAAGTAGATCTCCGGTCTGTCTGAATTCGTGGCGGTTGACAGAAACGGAAGCCGGATTTAATAATGAAGCCGTGCTCGAAAAGGGCTGGTTTCGATCCCTCGGCATGGGCGGACGAGGTGATTCCAGCCAGTCATGGGCGACGGAAAGATTCTGAAATTTCCGCCCCTATGGGTGGCTGCAAATTACAGTGACAACATTTTCTGTAGCGGCGCTGTCCGCAGCGCCGAAAAATCGCCGGTGGTGACACCGGCGCTACAGCCGAGGCTACCACGGTAATTTGCAGATCTCATTAATTCGGTCGGAACGGCCTTTTCAGCATCTCGTGCGGTGGACTGAAACAGAAAGCCAGAGCAGGCCAAACGTGGCAATTCAGGCACATCATCCTAACCCTGCCCAGGACCGCAACTTCTTGCCAAAGTGTATTGGGGGCAATACATCAGGTCAGGCTGACCTTTCAGAGCGGCGGCTTCTGACTCATGGGCGCCTGTGCTCATGGGGACCGCAACCCGGCTCTGCCACGGAGTTTCACGATTCCTACCAAGAGGTGAGTGTGCATGGCCACCACGACCACCACGGTTCGCAAATCGCTGACGCTCTCCCGGGAGATCATGGTGGGCGCCTACCGCACCATGCTGCTCTCCCGCAAGCTGGATGAGAAAGAAATACAGCTTAAGCGCCAGAATCGCGCCTTTTTCCAGATCAACGGGGTTGGGCACGAAGCCATCCAGGTGGCTGCGGCCCTGTGCCTGCGGACGGGCTACGATTGGTTTTACCCGTACTATCGTGACCGCGCATTGTGCCTGCAATTAGGCGTCACTCCTCTCGATATGTTGCTGGGGTCGGTAGGCTCCAAGGATGATCCCTCATCCGCCGGGCGGCAGATGCCTTCACACTGGTCGTCTCCCTCGCTGCACATCGTTTCCCTCTCAAGCCCTACGGGCAGCCAGATCCTGCAAGCGGTTGGGGCGGCGGATGCCAGTCTGTATTTCGCGCGCGTGCGCGAGGCAGCCGAATTATCCCACAGCTTCCATGAGGATGAAGTCGCTTTCGTTGCGCTCGGCGATGGCGCCACCAGTGAGGGCGAATTCTGGGAGTCTGTGAACTGGTCGTCGAACGGCAGGCTGCCTCTGGTCTATCTGATCGAGGATAACGGCTATGCCATCTCGGTGCCGACAGACGTGCAAACCGCTGGCGGGAATATCTCGCGCCTGCTCAGGAACTTTCCGAATCTACTGACCGTGGAATGCGATGGAACGGATTTTCCGGCGGCCTACGAAGCTTGCGTCCAGGCGGTCGAGCATGCGCGCCAGCGGCGCGGGCCCGCCTTGATCCACGCTCATGTGGTGCGGCCTTATTCGCACTCGCTCTCGGACGATGAGCGCCTCTATAAGCCTGAACGTCTCCGGCAGCAGGAAGCCCAACGCGATCCCGTCATCCGCCACAGACAATACCTCCTGGAACAGGGTCTGATAACCGAAGATGACGTTCACGAACTGGAATCAAGCCTCGATCGGGAGATTCTCCAGGCCGTGGATCAGGCGCTGGCCGCTCCTGTGCCCGACCCGGAAACGCTGCACCTCTATCTCTACTCCCCGTCCGTTGACCCCACCTCCGAGCGTTTTGATCATCCGCCGCGATTTCACGGCGAGCCCAAGACCATGGTTGACCTCATTAATGCCTGCCTGCGCGATGAAATGGCGCGCGATCCGCGAGTGCTGGTCTTCGGAGAGGACGTTGCCGATTGCAGCCATGAAAGCGACCTCGCGCAGGTGAAAGGCAAGGGCGGAGTTTTTAAAGTGACCCACGGGCTGCAAAGGCAGTTCGGCAGCGCCCGCTGCTTCAATACTCCTCTTGCGGAAGCCTCCATCGTGGGACGCGCCACAGGCATGGCGACGCGCGGGCTGAAGCCGGTGGTCGAAATCCAGTTTTTCGATTACATCTGGCCGGCCATGATGCAGATCCGCGACGAACTCACCACGCTGCGCTGGCGCTCGAATAATGGCTTTTCATGCCCCATCGTCATTCGCGTTCCGATTGGAGGCTATCTCGCGGGCGGCGCAATCTATCACAGCCAGTCCGGAGAGTCGATCTTCACTCACCTTCCGGGTCTGCGCGTGGTGATGCCTTCAACCGCGCTCGACGCCAACGGCCTGCTGCGCACCGCCATCCGATGTGATGATCCTGTCCTGTTTCTCGAACCCAAACATCTCTATCGCCAGACTCATAACCGCAGCCCCTACCCGGGGCCGGACTACATGATCCCCTTCGGCAAGGCGAAGCTGGCGCGCGAGGGATCAGACTTGACGATCATCACCTACGGATCGCTCGTGGTCCGCTCCCTCCAGGCCGCCAAAGCGCTTGAAAAGGAAGGATTGCAGGTTGAGATTTTGGATCTGCGCAGCTTGCAGCCCTATGACTGGGATTTAATCAGCGCGTCGGTGAAGAAGACTAACCGGGCGCTGATTGCCTACGAAGATCATGTTTCCTGGGGTTACGGGGCTGAGATTGCCGCGCGCATTGCCGACGAACTCTTTGAATTTCTGGATGCTCCCGTTCGGCGTGTGGCGGGCAAAGACCTTTTTGTCCCTTACCATCCGGTGCTGGAAGCTGCCGTGTTGCCCCAGCCGGAAGATATTTTGCGCGCAGCGCGCGAACTGGCGGCTTATTGAAAGCCGCTGACTGATCCCTGAAGTTAATCATTCCACGACAAAGATTCGCAGACATCGCAAAGCGCGCGATGTCTGCATCGCCTCCCCCCAACTGTCATCCTGAAGAGCCGAAGGCGGTTCCTTCGCTTCGCTCAGGACAGGCTCTGAGCGAAACGAAGGAAGGAGCACTGTATTTAGTCAATTCTACAAATACAAAGATGTTTTGCGGAGTTTACCCTGATCTGAAATACAGGGATTCTTCGCTACCGCTCAAAATGACAGACGAAAAGTTCAGTATGAAAACTCCAGGTTTTTCAGCAACTCGCTGGACCGGCAGAGCGAAGTCTTGAAGCAGCCATCCGGCTCAAAACTTTTTCAGAATTTTGGTCACCGGATCAAAACGGCTCGAGGTGGTATCCACGATCTCGATGGGCGTATCCATCGGATGGGATTGTTCCGCGAGTTGGTCGGGATACTGCAATACGGCGTTCAACCACTTTTTAAGGGTATCCTCGGGGGCCTCGCCAATATAATTGAACACGGGCCTTCCTGTGCTATCCAGGATCACCACTTGCGGAATGTGCCTTGCGAAGTACTTCTCCACAAGCTTATTTTGAGCAGTTGACCAACCATATTCAAAATCAATGATCACAAAGTGCACGCGATCCCGATACTGATTGTAAAGGTCAACCGTGGTGCGCGCCTGACGTTTGGCGTTATAGCAAAATTCAGCGTAGAAAACGATGAAGTTCGGCA
>DATGKJ010000075.1:0-8962 GCA_035294685.1 Terriglobia bacterium
GAATTCCCCTATGTGCGCGTAACGCCAATGAATGCCGAGATTATCGGCGACCATTTTTTCAAGATCGTCATTCCCGGAATCCTCGAGATGGTTGTGGATCGAAACTGGGGCGGAGACGACGCGCCCATGCCGGAAGTGGCAGCGCCGGATCATTTCTCAAACGTCATTCAGTACGCGCAGAACATTCGCTATCGAATGCACGACAGCGCGGCGAACTTGGATTTTGATTATAGCCGCCGCCAGGCGAACTATCGCCCGGTGGATCTCGGCATTCAGCAATATCGCTCCCAATCGATGCTGATTCAGTTTGTGGATGGCACAGGCTGGTTCAACCCTAAACAGATGGCGATCATCCAGTCGCAGCGCCTGAAAATCCCGCAAGTGAGCGTGATTCGTCAGGAGGCGCTGCGACTGCGAGAAGCGAGGCATCCTTAATGGCGCGCCTGCGCGTTCAGATACTGGCTGCGCTTGGGGTGATGCTGTGCGGCCTTGTTCTGGTCGCAAAAGCTCAGTCTCCCAACGAAAATTTTGCGCGCGGCGTCCAGGCCCTTGAAGCCCACGATTTCGCCGCAGCTCAGCAGGTCTTTTCCTTGCTGGTCAAGCAGCACCCCTCGGCAGCGAACTATGGCTACCTTGCGATGGCAGAAGTGGGTGAGGGGAATCTGAAACAGGCTATCGCGGATTTTAAAAAATCCATCCAACTGGGCGGTTCATCGGCCAGCATTCATTACAATCTGGGCCTCGCTTACCTGGAAGACCGCCAATCCCAGGCCGCCATTCAGGAGTTCCAGCAAGCCATCAGTCTGGACTCGAAGCACCTCCCCGCGCGATACGCCCTCGGCGTGACCTTCCTCAACTCCGGTCAGGCCAGGAAAGCAGTTGCGTGCTTTGTTGAGGCGCGCAAGGTGGCTCCTCATGATCCTCGCATCTGGGCCAATCTGGTTAAGGCTCAGTTTGAGTCTGGAGAGACTCAAGAGGCGATCGATACGGCTGAAAATGCCATGCAGTCGGTTCCCAATGACGCCCGCCTGGCAGTAACCCTTGCTACCATCTGCATCCATCATCAGCAGATTCAGGCAGCTCGCAATCTGCTCGAGGACGCCAATGAGTTGATGCCCGACAATCATGAAGTTCGATTGTTGCTGGCCAAGGCTAGCCTCATGGCAGGTGAACCGGTGGAGGCTTTAGCGGTGTTGAAGGGCATGCCCCAGGGAAGCGATGAATCCGGAGAGAAGCTGCTTCTGATGGGAGAGGCGCGGGCTCTTACCGGGAATCTGAACGCCGCCGCAGTCGATGTGATGGCCGCGCTAAGGGAATCCCCCGGAAATGTTCAATACCTTGCGACTTACGCATGGCTCCAGCAACTCCAGCAGCATTACATGGATGCCCTTGCAACATTGGCAAAGGCCCGAGCTTTGGAGCCACAGGCTGCCTTCCTCCCCTACCGCATGGGCGTGAGCTACTATTTTTTGGGTCAATTGCAACAGGCGGAGAAAGCGTGTGAGGAAGCGCTGCAACTTTCTCCACAATACGCCGCGGCTTATCTGCTGCTTGGCATCATCAAATTCCAGACGAAAGATTTTCAGGCTGCCGAGAGCAACTTCCGAAAAGCAGTGCGCTTGAATCCCACAGAGGCATTGTTTCACCGGGAGTTGGGTGTAACTCTCCTGGAACAGGGGAAGGCAGCGGAAGCGCGAAAGCAACTGGATGTGGCGTTGACGATTGATCCCAAGGATGCCGAAGGCTATTTTTGGCGGGCTAAGCTGCTGGCAGGCCAGGGCGCGAGGCGAGAAGCGATTGCAGACCTGAAATCGGCAGTCGAACTGAAGCCGGATTATTCAGAGGCTTACACGGAGTTGGCGAAACTCTATACAGCGGACGGCCAGCCTCAACAGGCTGCAAGCGCGATCGAGGCGCAAAAGAAGATCAGGGCATCCTCCAATCCAGCCGCGCAGGATCAACTGCTGAAAAATCTGCCGGATGCCTTGCGATGATGGAGCCTTCCGCGAGGCAGAGGGAACGATCTTGTTATAAAAGACTGCACGGAAAGCAGGACATGCCGCGCTCCCGATTGATTCTGAAACCTCTCGTTTTTCTGCTGGCCATTCTATTGACCGGCTGGGAATTTCCTTTTGTTTCGTGTCCTCTCCCTTCCCCAAACATCCTTCCCGCCCAGTTGCAGACGTCCAGGTTACCTTCCCGCTGCATTTCGCTGGGATCATCAAGCAGTCAACTCAGTCCACTTATCCAGGCCGTGAGCCTGCATCCTTCCGCCGAGGCTTACAACGCGCTTGGAATGGAATATGTTCGCGTGAGCAAGCTGGATTGCGCCATGGAGTCATTTCGTGCGGCCCTGGACCTTGATCCCAACTTCTGGCAAGCCCATTTCAATCTGGGTCTGGCGTTCATGCGGCAACAAAACTTCAAGGCCGCTGCCAAAGAATTCCAGGAGACGGTTGAGGAACGACCGAATGATGCTGAAGCCTATGATGCGTTGGGCGTGTGCCTGCACGCGCTCAGAGATGAGCCTGCCGCAACCCGCGCATTTGCGAGCGCCCTGCGAAGCGATCCTCGTTTGGGCAAAGCTGCTTTTCATCTGGCCAAGGCCCTGAGCGCCGAGCGGCGTTACGAATCATCCATCTACTATTTCAAGCAGGCTCTTGCCCTCGCGCCATTGAACCCTGAATTGCGAGATCAAATCAAAATCGAACTGGCCACAGCTTACGCGCGAAACAAGGATTACCAGAACTCGATTGACCTCTTCCGTCAATTGATTGCCAACCAACCGCGTTCGGCCACGCTCCATTTCAATCTCGCAAACGCCTACGCGCAAAACCAGTCCTACGTGGACGCGGCGCGCGAATATCAACAGACTTTGCGCCTCGATCCGAATGATGACGAGGCGCGTCTTTCACTTGCCAAGGCGCTGATCATCCTCAATCAGGTTCGGCAGGCTGTTCCTTATCTTCAGCAGTACTTGCAGCGCCAGCCCCGCGACCCCTCAGGCTATGCCATTCTGGGCGAGGCTTATAAGGACCTTGGGCGCTATGCCGACGCCCTTGGGATTCTTCAGAAGGCCGTCAGGCTCGATCCTGAAAGTTATAAGACCCATTACAATCTGGGCGTCGTGTTTGAGCGTATGGGCCGTACCGACGAGGCCTTGCAACAACTGGAGACTGCGAAAACGTTGAATCCAAACGCGCCGGAAGTGCTTTACGAACTCGGCTTGGTGCTTGCCAAGGAGAAGCGACTGCAGGCCGAGAAGCAGAATTTTGATGCCTTCCAGAAAATCAAGCAATCTCAGGCTTCCAGGATGAAGGCTGGAGTGCTCAGCAGCCAGGGGAATATCTATTTCGCAGCCGGGCAACTCAAGAAGGCGGTTGAGGCATACCAGGCAGCTTTGGAATTGACGCCCCACGATCCCCAGCTACACTACAATTTGGCTCTTGCCCTGGCTCGCCAGGGAGACCTTGCCGGGGAACAAGCGGAGCTGGAAGCCGCCGTGCGGGAAGACCCCACATTCAGCAAGGCTCAAAATCAGCTTGGCGTCTGCTATATGGCGAGAGGGCGCCTCGCGGATGCGGAGCGGGAATTTAAAGCCACCCTTCAACAGGACCCAGGCAACGCCTCAGCCGAAAATAACCTGGGAGTGCTTTACGGAAAAGAAGGAAGAAACGCGGAGGCTCTGGCCCTTTTTGAGCGGGCCACCATCGACAATCCTCGATACGTGGAAGCTTTCTTCAATTGGGGGCTGATCCTGGCCAGCGAAGGCAAATATGCCCAAGCGATTCCAAAATTTAAACAAGCGCTGACGCTCGATCCCCATTATTCCAGGGCCGATACCGCACTCAAGATGGCCGAAGCTGCCGAGAAACGCAACGGGGATGCACAGGCCTTACGCCACCCGTAAGCCTCATTTTCTAGCAGTATTTGTGATTCTGTCTACCGCTCTCAGAATTCTCATCATCGAGTTTCCTCTTTCAAAATCTATTGGCGACGCCCAGTAAAGCAGCGGCGATGATGAGCACAACCAGTCCCGCTCCCATCCATTCTTTCGCTCGAGTGCCAGCGCCTTTCTACTCGCCAGTCATGAAGCCGGTCACTGTCGAGGCGAGAATCAATGCCGCCATGAAGAGCGGCCAGCCGATCACCGCCCCAAGGGTCCCCATGCCAGCCGCACCCCAGCCGTAGAAAAGCAACCCAACGAACCAGAGGACGGCCATACCAAGACCGATCAACCAGAAAGATCTGGTTTTGGGCAGCAGATAATTTCCCCAGGTCCTGTTGCGGTTCAATAGAAAGCCGGTATACGCCAGGTTCGGGATGAAACCGCCTGCCAACGTAATCAACCAAACGGCATTGAGAGCATTCGAGGCTGTTGCACCCAAGTTCACGGCTGCCTGAGAAATGGGTTCGCTGAAAGCAAAAGCGAAGTTCATCATGGCGGAGAAGATGCCGGAAAAAATACAAATGGCTAAGCCAGCGCCAAAGCCTCCTTGTTGAATTGGCTTTTCCGACGAAGCTTGGTCGCGCTCGCGCTTTTTGCCTGCGACTCCCACAATAGTGACTCCTACCAACAGCGTGACGACGGCAATGATCACTGTCAATCCCTTCTTTTCAAAAGTGATCTGCGGCGTGTTAATCAGCATCGGCACAAAGGTCCCCACTACCGCATCGATGCCGATTAACACGGACACTCCAATCGCCATTCCCATGCGTGCAACACCCAAACCTGAAAGCACTGAACCGATGCCCCAACCTAACCCGTAAAGCAGAACGCGCCAGACGTTGCCGCCGGGAGTTGAGGCGAGAACCTCAAGAAGATGAGGAACCGTCGCAAAAGCCAATGCGATAGGCATG
The DNA here is from genome assembly GCA_035294685.1 of Terriglobia bacterium. Classification (GTDB taxonomy): domain Bacteria; phylum Acidobacteriota; class Terriglobia; order UBA7540; family UBA7540; genus RH2-MAG17b. The sequence continues at coordinate 4,861 of DATGKJ010000075.1, forward strand.
GCCAGAAGAGCCAGCGCTGCATAGACCAGCCAGATATTTTCCCACTTCCACGGCTCAACATATTTGAGACCTACAAAATAGACGCCAGTCGCAATGCCCGCCAAAACGACCAGCAGGAATCCTACACTCATTTTTGAATCTCTCCTCGCAGTGGTCAGTTCATACAATGAATCGGTCATGCGAAGCTGGCCTGGTTTTTCAAGCACTACAGCTTTCATGCAATCCTCATACCGAGGGCATTTAGTGAAAGCGTAAGCCCTGTTTGCTGACGGTCACGGCTGATGGATTGCAACTTATTCGCACGCTTCTTCCCATCAAATGGGATTACAGCGGCATCCGTCAGGGACTATTCATGAATCCGACCATGATTGGCCGGAAAGATTGAGATTCTCTCCGGAAGCGTCGTTTCTTGGCGAATCCAAACAACCAGGTCGGCACCTTCAAGCGTGTGAACGTGCCCCCAGGAATAATTGCCGCCTTTCGGTATTGCACGTCCATTAATCCTCAAGACCGCTCCATTTTCTCCCCAGCCTTTAATGACGAAAGCCGGATCAACGACAGGGGATTCACGGCTTGCTTCCAGTTCAAAGTTCAGGGCTGAATGCCTCTCCGATTCATCTCGATGGAGAAGGTAAGCTCGCTGCGAAGTCGCATATCCCTCGGAGGTAAAGCCTCGCCCAAACAGTTTCAACTTCGGTGGGCTTAGCCAGGACCGCGCCAACATCGCCAGTTTGTTCATGGATAACTTCGTCAGCCCGAACAGGAAATAGGTGCTTAGGGTCGGTCCAGGGCCCTGAATCCAGACTTTATCCGGATCCGGCGACATAATCGCAGCGCTTGCATAGCGGTCGGGAAACAGGGCAAATCGGCCGTCGGACGGCGCTTGGTTCACCGGCCAGTGATTCCAGGTGGGGAAATGCGAATACTCCAATCGTAACTCCGGAGGCCAGCCATAGGGACCTATCAGTGTACCCGGGACATAAATGTAGAAAGGCTTGTAAGTCGACTTCAGATTAACCACAGCGATGTTGGCGTTTGCCGGCTTTGGAAATGGAAATGGCGGCAAGCCCTTGCTCCAGTCGTAGGTGTAGCTCTCACCTTCCATGTTGGCCACTGTCACAGCGTCGAGGGAGATAAAATTTTCGGCTTTTGTTCCCGGCGGCAAAAGCAGAGTGGGTTCTGTGAAACTGTAGTGCTTCCCCGTGCCATGCACCGTTCCATAGCGCACGGCCACTCCATCCGGATAGATCGTGAAGTATTCATCTGCCCAGTCGCCCCAGCCACTCAGAGGGTCCACGTGCGAGAAATTGCCCAGGACATCGACCAAGCCGTAACGCCAGTGAAGCACAACCCGAGCATCAGTGCTTTCCAGGATGCTGATGTATTGGTGAAAACATTTTTTATCCGACATGTGCTCCGCTGACCCAGCGTGCGTCCCGCTCTCGAAGCTTTGGTCACCCATCCAGATGCCATTTCCGGTAACCAGATTTTCCTCGAAATTCGTTCCACGCCAGAACACATAATGGAAGGAAAGGTCTTTGAATCGCACAACCACATCGGAATACGGCCCGCTGCGCCACAGCGCATCCCATTGGGGATACAACTTCAACTTCGTATAAACGGCTCCGAACTGGTCTGGGCCCGGCGGAATCACAGGCCAATGCCGGGGTGTAAGGGGCGCCGCCGCATGTAAATTGCCAGCCTGGTATGCGCGATGGATTTCTTCTGGAGTCAGAGTGCGGTCGTAAATTTTGAGGTCGTCGAGGGCTCCATCCAGTGAATACAAGGCCGGGAAACTGACAAAAGAACGGACTAAACCGGTGGGGGGAAGATTTACGAAGTTTCTTCCGATGCGAAGGCCAACGTCATTGGCTGGAGTCATTCTCCCGATAACAGGGAGCCGACCCGCCAGTTTCCCGTTTACATAGAGTTTAATGCCAGAAGCTTCGTCGTAGGCGCTAGCAACGTGAACCCACTGCATGCGTGGCAAGCGGACTTGGGTAGTGCATTCCTCCCAAGTACCCCATACCTCAAGCTGAAGGCCCAGGCGTCCCTCGGAATCAATTCCGAAATAGTATCCGGAATGATGGTCTTTTTCCTGATCAATAATGGCCACCCAATTCCAGGGATAGGATTGAATGGCAATCCAAGCCTCAATCGTGAAATGGCCGTTCAGATGAGGAACACCCTCGGAGCCTCGAACCACAACCGTCGTAAAGCCGTCAAATTGAAGCGCCCCTCCCGAAACGCCGCGCACCCATTTAAAATTATTCAGGACCTCGTCACGCCGTTGGCTGGCGCTATCGAAGGCAAAATTACCCGATCCCTCATCGAACTTCCACCACGCTACCAGTCCTCGGTCCTGCGCAACTGCAATGTGAGAAAGGCATATGAGAATAAGCAATCCGTAAATCAATCGGACTTCCGTAACGCTCGGTTTCCTCTTGATATCGTCATCGGGCATATGTCACAACCATTTTTGTCGTCTGTCCGCGTTTAACGGGTTGCTGGAAAACGTTCCCGAACCGTGTCATTCCGAGCCTTTCGATTGTCATTCTGCCGCCGAGCGGAGCGAGGCGGAAGAATCCCTGTATTCCCGCTCAAGGGATAGCGCGTCAGCGGCTTTGGGGAGCTAATGAAATCTTTACCGGCACATTCGACTGTATTCGCAACCATAGGACCAAGTCGGTGCGTTTGAGCTTCTGAACGAGACCATATCGATAATCTTTGCCCCACGCGACAGACTTTCCGTTGACCTTCAATCGCGCAGCCTCTCCTCCCCAGTTCTTAACGACGATCGCCGGATCGAAAACCGGCGACGCCTCACTCGCCTCCAATCTCACGTTTAAGTTCGAGGGCTGCGAGTCTCGCTCATTCAGCACCACGAACGCTCGCTGAGTTGGATCATATCCCTGGCTTACATACCCTTCCCCGGATGCCTCGATCTGCGGCGGCGATAACCAGGACTTCGCAAGCGGTAGCAGCGCGCCAGCCGGTTGCCGCGTGAGGCCATCGAGCAGGATTTTGGTCATCGAGTTCCGAGTCTGGGCATACACTTTCCAATAAACGTGTGAAAGCGACGAGTGAGAGGCTCGATCCGGCGCCACACAAGGTCTGCCGCTGGAAGCAATCTGTGCCACCGGCCAATGATTCCAGCACTCAAAAGTGAAGTAGGTCTTTTCTCCGTTATAAATGTTGAAGTGGGAATGGTCCGGTGAGACGATCTGAAAAGGCTTCCAGGTTGATTTCAAATTCACGAGTTGGATGTTGGCGTGCTCCGGCCTGTCAGCTTTTTCGGGGCCGTTCGGTCTTTCGAAAACGTTCGCAGGCTTTGGCCGCCATGTATAAGTCCAAGTCTCTCCCTTCATATTTTCCAAGGTCAGCGCGTCCAGATTGATGTTGTCCTCCGGCCGCGTACCCGGTTGGTTGAGCACAATCGTTTCCTGCCATTCGTAACGCGGCTGGTTCACGTCTGTGCTCCAAAGAACCTGTTTCCGTACTGCGATTCCATCTGGATAAACCGTCCAGTATTCATCGGCCCAGTCGAACCAGCCGGTGAAAGGATCAGGCCATGCACCCTTATAATGCTCAACCTCTGAAAGCGCATAGCGCCAGTGGACGACGGCCCGCGCATCAGTGCTTTCCAAGATCGACACGTGTGAATAGCGGCTCTGCTTGTCCGACATCGGCTCACAATCTTCGCCATCAGGGCAACCTTTGCCGCCTGTCTCCAGAAATTCATCGGTGTACCATTTGTCGTTTTCCGTCACCCAGGCAGGAATGTAGTTTGTCCCTTGCCAAAACACCAAGCGGATTGGCGCCTCATCAAATCGCACCACCACGTCGGAATCTGGCCCGATGCGCCGGAGCCGATCCCACGTATCCTGAAACTTCAACGTGGCATAATAGGCGCCAAACCGGCCTGCTCCTGACGGCCCGGAGGGCATCTCCGGCCACGGCAGCACATTGCCCGCTGGGGCCTTGACCGCAGCATAGGCATTCGCCAGTTCCTCCGCGCTCAGGCCCCGGCCATAGATCTCAACTTCATCCAGAATCCCATCCAACGAATACCAGACAGGGTACTTCGGATGAATCGCCTCCG
>DATGKJ010000076.1:0-2134 GCA_035294685.1 Terriglobia bacterium
CTCGGGCGCGGCGATATCGACGCTGGGAAGCTCATAGCCAAAGTCGAACTTCACAAGATCTGGATGATAGCGGCGCATGCAATTACGCGCCAACTCGCGCGCCACCCTTTCCACTTCAGGCTGGGTGAAATCCAGGATGTAGTACCTGCCGCCGCCCGCTGAAAATGGTTTGCCATCCGGCTGGCGCAGCATGTTCTCAGGAGTAAGGCCGATATCGCGCGGATCTTCGCAGCGCATGAACGCCGCCCAAAGACCCACGCGCCGCCCGTCGGCGCGGACCTGATCGAGGAACTCCACAAAACGCGGCAGGCGGTCAGAAGCGTGCTCGAGTTTGCCGTAGCGGCCTTCCCACTTGTCGTCAATCGAAAACATTCCCGCCTGCATGCCGGAAGCTTTGAGTTCCTTGTAGATTTCCACCAGGAAGGCCTGGTCAAGCCGGTCGCCCGTCTTCCCCCGGTCAACCTGCGCGCCCCAGGTGCAGAACTGCGGCGTCAGAGCGACAGCGGTTTTTCGAGGAGAATTCTTTTTCCTGCGGATGATCCCGGCCCTCATCAGACCTGCGTAATACTCCCGGATGGCCTCGTAATAATTGGCGCCCAACGCCCAGTAGAGGCCCGCGCCCAGTGGCATCGGGCCCTGACCGCGCAGGTGTCCCCACAAGTCGCTGCGATAGTTCACCAGGACGCTGCCGCGGCCCGACGCCATATCCAGAAAGAGGTCGCCGTTCGGCAAGTCTGTGAGCCCGCAGCAGAACGCCGCCGAACGGCCGCGAGTATAATCGTCGCGGGCTCCGCGCTGCGAGTGGTTGATGTTGAAACCGCAGAAGAAATGAGCGGGCAATCCCCATTGCTGAAGAAGGCCGGCGCTGAATGAGCCTCGCCCAAGCCAACTCCGCGTCTTCAACCCTACATCTGAACGAACAATGGGGCTGATGGATGAGCCTTCGCTGATTCCCGGGTCGATGAGATAAGAGCACTCAAGCGATGGAACTGGATTGCCGTCGCGGACTCGGGCGAAGTAGCGAACGCTCACGACATCTTCGGCAGCCGAAGTGTTGTAGGTCAGAGGTTCGATCCGAATGGAGTGATCTTCAAATCGCCAGGTCGCGCTGAGTCGCGCGTGCCCGTTAACATCTTCGTAAAGGAACGTCACAGCCCCGTCATGGGCAGAGTGGGAAGCCGGTTTCCCAGGAACCACGTGGCGGGCGCTGGTCGCGCCCGCAGGCGACACAACCACCAGGGGTTGAAGAGGCGCAGTGGCGATGAGCAATCCCCTGGCATCAAGCAGCCGGAAATGATCGCTGGATGGCGACCATTCCCACGCGTAATTTGCGCCGGTGGCGCGCAGCGTTCCGCCTTCCTCCGTGATCCGCGCAGGTCGGGATTCCTCAGCTTGCGCGCCCTGATCCGTCGCCGCCAGAAGCGCGGCAGCTGAAATTTGCAGAAATTGCCGGCGATCGAATGAATTCACAAAGCCTCTTTCAGGAGACTCCTTTAGAAGAACAATCGCATTGCTACCTGAAGATTGCGCGGCGGATCCACAGCCCCGGTCCAGTTGCCAAAGGTTGGGCTGTTGAGATCCGTGACAAAAGGACCCAGCGAGGTGGGAAATGACGGCCAGTTCCACGCATTGTAAAATTCACCGCGAAATTCCAACTTGAAGCGCTCACTGAGCTGCACGGTCTTCGTCAGGGCAATATCCTGATCGTGATAACCGAAGCCAAAGATGTTCGATACGCGGGGACCCTCTCCAAAATTGAAGTTGAAGGTGCTCGCCGGCTGAAAGGCGTTTGCATTGAAGAGCGCCACGCCCGGGTTGAAATTGAACTGACTCTTGCTCACCCCAAAAGCATGGGCTCCCGGCAACAGCGCGGGAATACAACCAGCGGCGAATTGTGAGGGAACGTTGCAGTAGCTGGAGTAGAATTGGAATGGCGATCCTGACTGAAGCGTGAAAATCGTGCTTAACTGCCAACCGCCGAGGAGGCCATTGAGAATACCTCCGCGATTCATCAAGCGCTCTCCCTTGCCGAAGGGCAGATCGTAGACCAGGGATGCGTTAAAAATCTGAGGGATATCATTAATTGAAAGTGAATAGTTCCGGTGAAGCTCGAAAGGAGAGATGGCGCTCACTT
>DATGKJ010000077.1:0-3906 GCA_035294685.1 Terriglobia bacterium
TGGCCAATGGCGTGCCGTACGATTCAGATGCCGGGCGCGATTTTGCCGCCATGATTACGGCCGTGATGCACGGGCAGGCTTACCTGACTTCTTCGCGGATTGCGGCGGAAGTCGGCGCCTTCCCGGGGTACGCCGTCAACCGCGATTCGTTCCTGGAAGTCATTTCCATGCACCGCAACGCTTTGAATGCCATTAATCCCCGGAATGTGCCCGAGACGCTTTGGGAAGCGGGGAAGAAGATTTGGGATGAGTGCCTGCAAAGCGGCATGAAACACGGCTACCGTAACGCGCAAGTCACGGTGCTCGCGCCCACGGGCACAATCGGCTTCATGATGGATTGTGACACGACGGGCATTGAGCCGGATTTGGCGCTCGTGAAGTACAAGAAGCTGGTGGGCGGCGGCCTGATTAAAATTGTGAATAACGTTGTGCCGCTGGCGCTGCTTAAACTGGGATATAGCGACCAGCAGGCGGCGGAAATCGTGAATTATATCGATCAGCATGGCACCATTGAAGGCGCGCCACACCTGAGAACCGATCATTTGCCTGTCTTTGATTGTTCATTGAAGCCGGCAAATGGCAAAAGATCTATTCATTATATGGGGCATATTCGCATGATGGCGGCTGTGCAGCCCTTTCTTTCCGGCGCGATCTCGAAGACGGTGAATATGCCGGAAGAATCCACGGTGGAGGATGTGGCGAACGCTTATATGGAAGCCTGGAGGCTGGGCATCAAGGCCATCGCCATTTACCGCGACGGCTCAAAACGCAGCCAGCCTCTGAACACTTCGGACGCGAAACCTAAGCAGCAGGCAGCGAAGGAGGCGGAGCCGGGAGGCGGGAAGGTTGTTGAGGGCGTTGCAGAAGCGCCGGTTCCGGGGCCGTTGGAAGCTCCGCGACCGTTCCGTCGCAAGCTTCCGGATGAGCGACGGGCAATCACTCACAAGTTTTCGGTGGGCGGGCACGAAGGCTACCTGACCGTAGGGCTTTATGATGACGGCATGCCGGGCGAAATTTTCATCACCATGGCGAAAGAGGGCTCGACGGTTTCCGGCCTCATGGACTCGTTTGCGACGGCTGTGTCGCTTGCGTTGCAGTATGGCGTGCCTCTGAAAGTTCTTTGCGACAAGTTCAGCCACACACGGTTCGAGCCGAGCGGCTGGAGCAGCAACCGCGACATCGGTTACGCAAAATCGCTGATGGATTACATCTTTCGCTGGATGGCGTTGAAGTTTCTGCCCAAGGATGCCCAGCCGCAGGAAAACATGAGTGTCACTGCACCGAACGGCGCTGAAGCAGTGAACGCTGCCCAGTTAGCTACGCAATTTTCGCGTGCCGTCCGAGGAGAGAAAGTGGAAACAGCCCCTCACCACGCTCCGGTCACGCAGCCTCAGCTTGCTGGGGTGGTTCATGAGGACGATGCGCCGACGTGTTCTGAGTGTGGCGCCATCATGGTGCGCAACGGCTCGTGCTATCGCTGCATGAACTGCGGATCGACCAGCGGGTGCTCGTGAATTTTGGGTTTGCGATTTGCGATCGGGAAAGGTAACTACAGCATGTTTTTCATGCTGTGTGGTTTTGTATCTGGAATTTTTGATTTGTAATTTTAGCCAGCAGTATGGTATGGACATCACAAAGGGGCTTCTACGTTGTATGGCGTAGAATGTCAGGCTTGCTTGAGAAATTCCCCGAGGGGGGCAGGAGGCCAGATTGAATAATTCCCCCATTCCGAAAAGATTGCCGGTAGACGTCCGTGAGGCCCTGCACGCCATTTGCTCCACTGGAAAGGGGCGTTGCTGGTATTGCGATCTCAAACTGCCGGAGGAAGCCAGGGCTGTGAGCGAAGGCTGGGATGTGCAAAGGATGGAAGATCATCCGGTGGCGAGCATCATTCTGGTTTGCCCTGAGTGCCTCGGGCGGCAGGATCTACCGGAAGACTCCCGGTCCCCAGAGCCTGCGCTGGCTGTCGCATTCGCACATCGGCGGCCTCGCACGATTTAAAGATTGGCGAGCTGGCAGCCTGAGAATCGATTTGAAAGCGGCGCTCTGTTCATGCCTCATGCAGGAAGAAAACGCGGGCCTCTTGTTGCTGTTATCCAGCCAAAACCCAACCCTTTTTTCACATCTGGATTGCGAAAATCCTCCGTCTTAACGCACCCTTTTATTGCTCCCGGCACGTTTTCAGCCCATGAGGTCTCAGGTCGCGATGTCTAAAAAGGAGGAATCTTCATCCAATTCATACGCGAAGCTCGCTTACAATAACGAGCGGTTCCTGTCCTCGGCGGAAGCCCGTACTATCCGAATTCTCTCCGAATATCTGGAGCCCCAGGTCCGGCTGCGGCGCGCGGGTGTGCAAAACACCGTGGTCCTCTTCGGTTCGGCTCGCATTCTTCCGCGCGATGTCGCTCTCGAACGGCTGCGGAAACTCGAGAGCTCCCGGGACGGATCGGGGCCACAGCCAAGCGAAGAGCAGCTTCGGGCCGCCAGGATGGCGGTGGAGATGTCCCGCTACTATGAGGAAGCTCGGGAGCTTGCGTTTCTCATCACGCGTTGGTCGCAGGAATTGAATCGCGGCAGCGGTTTTCTGGTGGTCTGCTCGGGAGGCGGCCCGGGGATCATGGAAGCGGCCAATCGCGGCGCGTCTGAAGCGGGCGGCAAGTCAATCGGGTTAAACATCATGCTCCCGAAGGAGCAGGAGCCGAATCCCTACATTACACCCGAGCTTTCTTTTACGTTCCATTATTTTTTCATGCGCAAGCTCTGGTTTGCCCAGCCCGCAAAGTCACTCATCGTTTTTCCGGGCGGATTTGGCACCATGGATGAGCTCTGGGAATTTCTCACTTTGGTCCAAACGGGCAAAATGGGCCATCGGGCTGCTATTCTGCTCTACGGTTCTGATTATTGGAAGCGCGCAATCAATTTTGAGTGGATGCGCGAGACAGGAACCATCGATGACGATGACATGAGCCTGGTTCACTATGTTGATAGCCCGCAAGAAGCATTTTCAATTCTCAAGGAGAAACTCAAACGAGATCGAACCTTGCGGTCGGCATTCTCCAGAAGATTTTTCTGATAGGGGTTCGGCTATCGTGGAAGCTCTTTTCCCTTGCGGAGCAGGCTAACTGCGCCACCGCAACGTGACAGGACCGGGAATCGGGTGCCTCATGGGCTGCCCGGTGCGTTTGGATTCAAGATATGCCTGCTTCAACTGAAAGTACCATTTTGCAGGACGATCGGCGTCGTCAATGAGCATAAGGCGGGGATTGTGTTTCAAACCTTCCGATTGTTTCTGCATCGTCCGCTGATCCTGCCCGATGAACATGCGGGCAAAAATGCGAAAGATGGAAACCATAAAAGGGACGCGACGAAAGACGTTCCAGGCGGCGCAAAAATCGATACGGCACTGGCTTGCGGTGATGGGAGTGACAGTGGCCCGGCTGGAAAACCAATTGTCGCCACAGTGAATTTGCTCGAAGCGCATGTTCGGCAGCACGAATTCGATCGTGGTTGTAATCGGCTGGCCATAAACGCCCAGCAGCTTATAGGCGGCGCTGTTGGCGGAGGGCTTGTGCGCTTGAATGCGGAACCCATTGGGGATTGGTTCAAAGGTCTTTTCCTTCTGCTGAATGCTGTGGCGTGTGCGCCACCACCACGCCTGATGGACAAAAGGACCGTGGGCTGGGTCCATTAATCCGATAATTCCGTGATCGACGCTGACCGGCAGGTCGGCGGAGAGATGCGTCAGGCGATACTGGGAACTGAAGACCGGAAGCCTGGGCGCCGGAGGCGTAGGCTCATCCCGCTTTTCCGAGTCGGGCATATAGACCCAGACGTAGCCGTCCTGATCTTCAGCGGGGAAGTGGACCGCATAGATGCGATCCACCTTGAGCTTATCGCCAGTCACCC
>DATGKJ010000078.1:0-2384 GCA_035294685.1 Terriglobia bacterium
GTGCAGCATCCGTGAAAAGGCGGCGCAGAAGGTCTTTTCACGCCTGGGCGCGTTCAAGAAGGGCGCCCCCAATCGCCAGAGGATGATTGGCGTGCTGGGCTGCGTGGCGCAGCAGGAAGGGGAACGATTCTTCGACCGCGCTCCGCAGGTGAACCTTGTCTGCGGCTCGGCGAGCTATTCCAGAATCTCCGAGCTTATCGATCGCCTGGAAGCGGGCGAGAAGCGGGTGACGGGGCTTTCGCTGGATACGGACGAATGTTTTGAAACCGAGATCACGCGGCGCGATAATCCTTTCCGCGCGTATATCACCATTATCGAGGGATGCGACAAGGCCTGTACGTATTGCGTGGTTCCGATGACTCGCGGTCCTGAGCGGAGCCGTCCAAGCGATAAAGTTCTGGCCGAAGCGCGCCGCCTCGTTGAAGCCGGCTATACGGAAATTCAACTGCTTGGGCAAACGGTGAATTCCTACCGCGACCCATCCCCGGCTCGCCTGACTTTCACGGAATTGTTGCTTCGCATTGCGGAAATCCCGGGTCTCAAGCGCCTGCGCTTCACCACCTCGCACCCTCGCGACTTTACGACGGAAATTGTGCGGGCCATCGAAAGCTCTCCAGTGCTTTGCGACCACATCCATCTGCCCGTCCAGTGCGGATCGAATCGGGTGCTCGCACGCATGCGTCGCGCTTACACCCGTGAAGAGTATCTGGAGAAAATCAGTTGCATCCGCAGCGCGAAACGTGCTATGAGCATCTCTACTGATATCATTGTCGGTTTTTGCGGCGAAACCGAAGAGGACTTTGAGCAGACGCTGAGCCTGATGGATGCGGTGGGATACGATCAGGTGTTTTCATTTAAGTATTCGCCTCGTCCCAACACGGATGCTGGAAAGATGGAAGATTCGGTCCCGGAAGAAGAAAAAGGGCGGCGCCTGACGACGTTGCAGGAAAGACAGCGGCAGATTCAGTTATCGCGCAATCAAGCGCTGATCGGCAAAGAATTTGAGGTGCTTATAGAAGGCTTTCAACCCAAACTGGGGCAGGCGATCGGTCGAACGACCAGTAATCGCATTATTAACTTTACCGGCGAGGCCGGTTGGATCGGCCAGTATATGAATGTACGGGTCACCGCGGCTGGGCCGAACAGCCTTGTAGGGGTGCGGGCCGAATCAGGGTAAGGGCTGTGCAAGTCCGTGTAACAACGACCATCCGGGTGCGGCATCCTGGGGCTGCTAAGGTTCTGGAATTTGGGCTCATGGGAATGTCGCTCCAAACGCGTTCTGGGCCGGATGGCCACACAGGCTTCATGAACCGCAGAGAACCTTCGGCTCGGGGTGCTTGCGGAATCTCAATCAGCGTTTCGTGAGGGGAGCAAGGGGCTCCATTTATCTGGGGGCCGCATTTAACGGCGCTGCAACTCGAAACGCGAAGGAGAATCCGATGGAAGTCGAAATGAAAATCCGGGGATTGATGATGGATCCCGTCACCAACATGCCGATTGTGATCCTTCGTGACACGGGCGGTTCCACCGTCTTGCCCATCTGGGTGGGGATCTATGAGGCCAATGCGATTGCGCTGGAGATTGAGAAAGTCAACACCCCCCGACCCATGACGCACGACCTTATCCGCAACCTTCTGATGGGTCTTGAGGCCAGGGTGAGCAAAGTGGTGGTGAATGATCTTCGGGATGACACGTTTTACGCCCTGATCTGGCTCGAGAAGGGAGGCGAGATCATTTCGATTGATTCGCGTCCCAGCGATGCTCTTGCTCTCGCGCTCCGCGTGGATTGCCCCATTTACGTGGAAGATGAAGTTCTGAAGAATTCCAAAGTCTCAGGAGCCACGTCCGATAAGGTCAGCAATGAAGAGCTAAGCAAGTGGCTGGAAAGCCTGAACGACGAAGATATGGGACGTTACAAAATGTAATGCTCGGCTGAAAGAGCTCCTTCACCCAGCTTCGTTTTTCCTCTCGAAGCAGGGTCAGGGGTGAAGGGCAAGCGCTCAAGGCGGGGCTGGGCTGGAGCTCTCGGTGGCCATTATCATCGCCATTGCTAACCAGAAGGGCGGCGTCGGAAAGACCACAACCGCCACAAATCTTGCCGCTGCCTTCGCCTTAAAGAAGAAAAGAACCCTCCTCATCGATCTCGATCCTCAAGCCAACACCACGCTCACCTTCTTTCCGCTTGAGGAAATCTCTCATTCCGTGTACGACGTGCTGGCAGACCACCACATGGCGCTGGCGGACGTGGTCAGACCCACGCCAACTCCGAATCTATGCCTTGCGCCTGCCAAAATCGCCTTGGCCAAACTTGAGGCGACGCTCGTGGGGCAATTTGACGCGCCTTACCGCCTGAAAGACGCACTCTCCCCCTGCCGGGATCAGTT
>DATGKJ010000079.1:0-5799 GCA_035294685.1 Terriglobia bacterium
AATTATAGTGACACTATTTGCTGTAGCGGCGCTGTCCCTTCACTTCGTTCAGGGCAGGCTCTCAGCGCCGAAAGACGCCGGTGGGGACACCGGCGCTACAGAAGAAGTCGTCACTATAATTTGTAATCCTCAATAGAAGTGAGGGAACATCTGTAATCCTCAGTCAGAGGCTTTCCAGCCATGTTTATTCCTCAAACCTATTGGGTTGCATTTCTGTTGATGGTGCTCAGCATGCTTTGCTGGGGCAGTTGGGCGAACACCCAGAAAGCCACCGGCGCGTGGCGTTTTGAGCTATTCTACTGGGACTACGTTTGGGGCATCCTCTGTTGCGCCATCATTCTGGGCATCACGCTGGGCCGCACCCATGCGGGAAGCGCCGATAGCTTTTTCCATAACCTCACCTCCGCCGGTTTGCGCTCGATGGCTCTGGCTTTTGTGGGCGGCGTGATTTTCAATATTGCCAATCTGCTGCTGGTCGCCGCCATCGCCATTGCCGGAATGGCCGTGGCCTTTCCCATCGGCATTGGGCTGGCGCTGGTGATTGGCTCGATCCTGAATTACTTCATTACGCCCAAAGGTAATCCCTGGCTTCTGTTCGGAGGCATCGCTCTGGTGGTGATCGCGATCATTCTGGATGCAATGGCCTATCGGCGGCTCTCGGGCGGGGGGAAAGTCACGTCGCAAGGCATTCTTCTGAGCCTTTTGTGCGGCGTCGGCATGGGATTGTTCTATCCGTTTGTCGCCAAGGCGCTCACCGGGGAGCGTCATCTTGTGCCCTATACCGTCGCCTTTATTTTTGCCATCGGCGTGCTCGTTTCCAATTTTCCACTCAATTACGCGTTTATGCGACGGCCCGTGAGCGGCAAGCCCGTCGCTGTGGCCGATTATTTTCGCGGAACCGGCGGATTGCACGCCTGGGGAATTTTGGGCGGGCTGATCTGGGGCGTTGGAACGATTTCCAATTTCGTGGCCTCGTATGCCCAGATGGTGGGGCCGGCCACTTCCTATGCCCTGGGGCAGGGCGCTACCATGATTTCAGCGTTGTGGGGCGTCTTCATCTGGAAGGAGTTTCGAGGCGCGGGCCGCAGCGTGAATCTTCTTCTAATCTTGATGTTTGCGTTCTTCATTGTAGGACTGGCAGCGGTGGCTCTGGCGCCCGTGATGCAATGACCGACAATCGGGAGCGCGCTTGCACAAAGAGCGGGCGGATTCATGGCGACTGTCAAAGAAGTAGCCAAAAAAGCCGGCGTCTCGGTCGGGACGGTATCCAACGTCGTCACGGGGGCGACGCCCGTCAGCCCGAAGAGGCGGGAGCGCGTTCTGGCGGCGATCCGCGAGTTGGGTTATCAGCCCAATCACATTGCGCGAAGTCTCAAGCTTCGTCACACCCAGATGCTGGGCATGATCGTCTCCGACATCACCAATCCTTTCTTCTCCCACCTTGTGCGGGGAGCGGAAGACGCCGCCTTGAAGCACAATTACCTGTTGCTGACGTTCAACACGGATGACCGCATCGAGCGCGAGAAGCAGGCCCTGGCAGTTCTTCGGCAGAGGCGGGTGGACGGAATTCTCTTAGTGGTCGCTCCCCAGTCCGACGAATACTCGCACATTTCAGAGACGCTCGAGATGGGAATTCCGGTGGTTTGTCTTGACCGGGTTCCGCCGAAGATTCGAGTGGATTCAGTGACGGTGGATAACGTCAGGGCGGCCCGCGATTGCGTGCGCCATCTGATTGAGAGGGGGCATCGGAAGATCGGAATTATCACCGGCTCGACGATGCTCCAAACCGCCCGCGAGCGCTTGCAAGGTTACAAGAGGGCGCTTGCCGGGGCCCGGATTCCCATTCGGCCGGAATTCATTCGGGAAGGCACGTTTCGCACTTCAAGCGGCTATGAATTGGGCAAAGAGCTTCTCTCCGGGCGAGACCGCCCCACGGCGCTGTTTTGCTCGAATGGAATGATGGCGCTTGGCGTGCTGAAGGCGATTGAGGAATTAGGGTTGCGCTGCCCTCAGGAGATTGCGGTCGCCGTTTTTGACGATCTGCCTTTGGCGGAGATCGTCCGCCCCCACCTGACGTCTGTCGCCCAGCCGGCCTACCTTGTCGGCTACAAAGGCGCTGAGCTTCTGGTGCAACGAATCGAGAAAGGCAAGAGCAGCAAGCCCGCGCGCGTGCTGCTTCCCACCGAGCTTAAAATCCGCGAATCCACCATCGGCAATAAAATCAAAGACGGCCACGCCAGGGCGTGACCGTGCCTGATTAAAACCTCTGTCTTATTTTCGCGGCGTCACTTCTGAAATCTGAAATTGGGCATGGGTTACGGCCAGGTCGGGCTGTGGTGGAACATGAAAAAGGCTTACCACAGAGACCACAGAGAATACAGAGAATACAGAGAATACAGAGAACAGGAACACAGAGATAAAAGCCTCTGTGCTCTCTGTGTCCTCTGTGGTGAAAACAGTATTTGAAGTAGACGACGGCGAATGACCGCTGGCGGGAAATGCGGACTGAAGAAAATCAATGACTTAGGGTTGTGGCTTTATTCAGCTTTGAAAACCGTTCCTGATGTCTTTCAGGAAAATCAGGAAAAACGCCATGGCGTTTTCTACTGCAATGCCTGCCTCCTGTGCGCACAATCATTGACAGACAAGAGCAGGTTAGCAGTTTCAGAAAGCGAAGTGGGCGTATATTTTGTCTAATACGTATAAATTGTATTAAACGTATTTTACAGTTCGGCATAGAAGTTGAAGCGGGGGGCATCCTGCGGAACCTTTGCAAAGGTGGTAATCTGAGTAATACAAGACTTCACTTTTCCTTTGCAGGTGAGACCCATGCCACACAGCACAACAGCAAAGAACCCTTTTGGAAGCCGCGCCCCGTTTGAGAGCGGCAACCTGCGCGCCACGATGTTCCGGCTGGATCGGCTGGAAAAGACCGGGGTAGGATCCATCTCGCGGTTGCCTTTTTCGATAAAAGTCCTGCTGGAATGTCTGCTCCGCAACTGTGACGGTGAACTGGTGACGGAAGATCATGTGGCCGGCCTGGCGAAGTGGAAAGCCAAAAATATCTCGCCGCCGGAAGTGCCTTTCAAGCCTGCCCGCGTGATCCTGCAGGATTTCACCGGCGTTCCGGCGATTGTAGATCTGGCCGCCATGCGTTCGGAGATGAAGCGCAGAGGCGGCGATCCGGCCCGGATTAATCCCCTGACGCCGGTTGACCTGGTGATTGACCATTCCGTCCAGGTGGATGTTTTTGGCACGCCTTTGGCGCTTGAGCGCAACGCCGAGATTGAATTTCAGCGCAACCGCGAGCGGTATGAATTTCTGCGCTGGGGTCAGAAAGCTTTCAAGAACTTTCGCGTTGTGCCTCCTTCCATGGGCATCGTGCACCAGGTGAACCTGGAATACCTGGCCAAAGTGGTGATGGCGAGCGAGGTGGGCGGTGAATGGCAGGTGTTTCCTGACACGCTGGTGGGCACGGATTCCCACACCACCATGATTAACGGCCTTGGCGTGCTCGGTTGGGGAGTGGGAGGAATTGAAGCGGAGGCTGCCATGCTCGGCCAGCCTTATTACATGCTGGCGCCGGAAGTGGTTGGAGTGAAGCTTGAAGGAAAACTCCGCGAAGGCGTCACTGCCACTGATCTGGTCCTGACAATCACCGAGATGTTGCGCAAGAGGGGCGTGGTGGAAAAATTTGTTGAGTTTTATGGCAAGGGGCTTTCCCAGATGTCCCTGCCCGATCGCGCCACGGTGGGGAATATGGCGCCGGAGTACGGCGCCACGATGGGTTTCTTCCCAGTCGATGAGGAAACGCTGCGCTACCTGCGGATGACGGGAAGAACCGAGGAAGAGGTCGCGCGCGTGGAACGCTACACCAAAGAACAAGGGCTTTTTCGCACGGATGAAACTCCCGATCCCGAATATTCGGAGACCTTGCACCTTGACCTTGGAACTGTGGAGACAAGCCTTGCCGGTCCCAGGCGGCCTCAGGATCGCATTCCGCTTGCCGCCGTCAAAGACACCTTTGAAAGACTCCTCACCAAGCCAGTCAAGGAAGGAGGCTACGGGGTTTCAAAGGAAGAATTGCCGCGCACGGTTGGAATCAGTTTTAACGGCACGCGCGCTCACTTGCAGGATGGCTCCGTCGTGATCGCGGCGATCACTTCATGCACGAACACCTCGAACCCGTCGGTCATGGTCGGCGCCGGATTACTGGCCAAAAAGGCCGTTGAGCGCGGCCTGCGCGTTCCACCTTATGTAAAGACCAGCCTTGCGCCCGGCTCCAAGGTGGTGACTGAATATCTTCAGAAAGCGGGCCTGCTTGACCGGCTCAACGATCTGGGTTTTGGCCTGGTCGGCTACGGCTGCACCACCTGCATCGGCAACAGCGGGCCTTTGCCTGAAAACGTCAGCAAGGCCGTCACGGAGCGCCAACTGGTGGCGGCGGCGGTTCTTTCCGGGAATCGCAACTTCGAGGGGCGGATTCATCCCCTGGTGAAGGCAAACTATCTCGCTTCTCCGCCGCTCGTCGTGGCATACGCTCTTGCGGGCTCTGTTGAGGTCAACCTGGCGAGCGAACCTCTGGGTCATGATTCCGGCGGGCATCCGGTCTACTTGCGGGACCTGTGGCCCTCTCAGGAAGAAATCCTCGAAACCATGGAGCGCGCTGTCAGCCCGGAGATGTTTCGCAAGACTTATGCCAATGTCTGGGATGGCAACCCTACATGGAATGCCATTCCGGTAAGCGGCGGCGATCTTTATGAGTGGCGGCCTGAGTCCACGTATATTCAGGAGCCGCCATTTTTCATCGATCGAAGCCTGAAACCTGGCGGGGATATTCGGGGCGCGCGCTCTCTGGCGTTTGTCGGCGATTCGGTCACCACCGATCATATTTCGCCGGCAGGAAGCATCCCGGCAGACAGTCCCGCCGGGCGTTACCTCATCGAACACGGCGTCGAGAAAAAGGATTTCAATTCCTACGGCTCGCGGCGGGGCAATGACCGCGTCATGGTGCGCGGCACGTTTGCCAACATCCGGCTGCGGAACCTTCTGGCGCCCGGAACCGAAGGCGGAGTCACGCTTCATCTGCCTTCGGGCGAGAAAATGACTATTTATGATGCGGCGATGCGCTACAAGGCCGAGGGTGTGCCGCTGATTGTCCTGGCTGGAAAGGAGTATGGCAGCGGCTCGTCGCGGGACTGGGCGGCAAAAGGGACGCTGCTGCTCGGAGTCAAAGTCGTGCTGGCCGAGAGTTATGAACGCATCCATCGCAGCAATTTGATCGGGATGGGCGTGCTTCCCCTTCAATTTAAGCCTGACGAAAGCGCCGCCTCCCTCGGCTTGACGGGCAGAGAAGTGTTTGACATTGAAGGCTTGACGACGATTCAGCCGCGCCAGGATGTTAAGGTGACAGCCACGGCGGAAGATGGAACGAAGCGGTCGTTTAAGGTGACGGCGCGGCTCGATTCGCCCATCGAGGTGAAGTATTACCAGAACGGCGGAATTCTTGATACAGTCCTTCAGGGACTGGCCGCAAACCCGTAGGGGCGGACGGCGTCCGCGGCGATGGAAGCCGAAGCTGCAAAGCAGGAACCGACCGGCCGCAAACCTGTAGGGGCGGACGGCGTCCGCCCCAAAAGGTAGAGAAGGCGCGAATAAATTACAGGGGATTACAAATTATAGTGACACTATTTGCTGTAGCGGCGCTGTCCCTTCACTTCGTTCAGGGCAGGCTCTCAGCGCCGAAAGACGCCGGTGGGGACACCGGCGCTACAGAAGAAGTCGTCACTATAATTTGTA
>DATGKJ010000080.1:0-3875 GCA_035294685.1 Terriglobia bacterium
ATGCCGCTCATATCGCCGCACAATTGGGCGCGCATATCATCAAGGTCAAGTTACCCACGGCGCATATTGAGCAGGCCGAGGCGCAGAAGGCTTATACCCAGACTGGCGTTCCCATCGGGACGCTGGCGGAGCGGGTGCGGCACGTTGTTCAAAGCTCGTTTAACGGCCGTCGTATTGTCATCTTCTCCGGCGGCGCTACAAAAAGCAATGATGAGGATATTTATAACGAAGCGCGCGCCATCCGGGACGGCGGCGGGTTCGGTTCCATCATTGGCCGCAATTCCTTCCAGCGGCCCAAAGCTCACGCCGTCAAGTTCCTGGAAAACATCATGCAGATTTACGCTGGCGAGTTGAAATAGCTGCGCTGTAGAGAAAACCGCCTTGACCTTTGGTAGTTTTAAAGCAGTTTGTGGTCTTTCTCAGCGTAGTTTCAACCTCCCGTTCGGGCCTTGTTAGGATAGCATTTGACTGATCTGAGTCCCACTGCCAAGATTCAGCCGGCTCCTCCTCGCGCTGTTATTACCCACATCACTCCATCCATAGAGGGGGGCCGTTTCCCTATCAAAAGAGTTGAGGGCGACACGGTCATCGTGACCGCAGACATTTTTGCCGATGGTCACGATCTGCTGTCATCCTTGCTGCTTTACCGGCGCCAGGGTGAGAGCGCCTGGAATGAATCGCCCATGCAAGAACTGGTGAACGACCTTTGGACGGGAAGGTTCACCGTGGAAAGACTGGGCGTTTACGAATACACGCTTCAGGCATGGGTGGATCATTTCAAGTCATGGCGTCGCGATCTACGGAAGAAAGTGGAGGCAGGCCAGGAAGTTTTCGCCGAGCTGTTGATGGGCGCTGGATTGCTTGAAGCGGCTCGCAAACGAGCCCTTCTGAATGGCGCCACAGCCGATGCTGGCAGGTTGCAGGAATGGGCTCGGATTCTGCGTGGCGGAGGGCAGAAAAGCGAGCAAGAACAGCCACCGGCTCCTGATGCCGCCATCCAGCTTGCTTTAAGCGAAGACGTAGCCACGCTCGTGGATCGATACCCGGATAAACGTTTTGCAGTGATTCATGAGCCGCTTCTGCGGGTGGTTGTGGACCGGCCCAAGGCGCGGTTTTCCGCCTGGTATGAAATTTTTCCTCGCTCCTGGGCCAGCACTCCCGGACGCCACGGAACCTTCAAGGATTGTGAAACGCATTTGCCTTATATTGCAGGAATGGGTTTCGACGTGCTTTATCTTCCACCCATTCATCCCATTGGCCTCACTCACCGCAAAGGCAAAAATAATACTCCTAATCCAAATCCGGATGATGTTGGCAGCCCCTGGGCCATCGGCGCTGAAGATGGCGGCCACAAATCGGTGCATCCCCAGCTTGGAACTCTTCAGGACTTTGAGCGATTCGTGGCGAAGGCGCGCGAGCAGGGCCTTGAAATCGCGCTGGACCTTGCCTATCAGTGCTCACCAGACCATCCTTATGTCAAATCGCACCCCGAATGGTTTTTGCACCGCCCTGATGGCAGCATTCAATATGCGGAGAATCCGCCCAAGAAATATGAGGATATCTACCCTTTTAATTTCGAATGCGAGCAATGGCGAAGTCTGTGGGAAGAGTTGAAAAGCATTGTCCTGTTCTGGATTGAGCGAGGCGTCCGCATCTTCCGGGTCGATAATCCGCATACCAAGCCCTTCACCTTCTGGGAATGGCTGATCCAGGAAATTAAATCCCGTTATCCGGACGTGATTTTTCTCTCCGAAGCCTTCACCCGTCCGAAAATCATGCAGCGTCTGGCCAAGCTGGGCTTCACGCAATCCTACACCTACTTCGCATGGCGCAACACCAAATGGGAGCTGACGGAATATCTGACGGAGCTTACCCAGACTGAGGTGCGCGAATACTTTCAGCCGAACTTCTGGCCCAACACGCCTGACATCCTGACCGAATATCTGCAAACCGGGGGAAGGCCGGCCTTCATCGCGCGCCTGGTGCTGGCCGCAACCCTGGCGGCGAATTACGGCATTTACGGCCCGGCTTTCGAGCTTTGTGAAAACAGGCCCCTGGCGCCGGGGAAGGAAGAGTATCTGAACGCGGAAAAGTATGAAATCCGATCCTGGGATATCTCGCGCCCTGACAGCCTGAAAGATCTGATCACCAGAGTGAATCGCGCTCGCCGTGAAAACCCTGCTCTGCAAAGCAATGCAAATCTCAGGTTCCATCCACTTGATAACGACCAGATGATTGCGTATTCCAAGGCTACCGAAGATCGTTCGAATATTGTGCTGATGGTAGTGAATTTGGATACTCGATATACGCAATCCGGATGGGTCGATCTGCCGCTGGCGGATTTGGGCCTC
Organism: Terriglobia bacterium; assembly: GCA_035294685.1. GTDB lineage: Bacteria > Acidobacteriota > Terriglobia > UBA7540 > UBA7540 > RH2-MAG17b. The sequence continues at coordinate 2,352 of DATGKJ010000080.1, forward strand.
GATGCTCAAACTCCCTTTCAAGTCCACGACTTGCTGACGGATGCCAGATACGTCTGGCACGGGCCTCGCAATTATGTGCAATTGAGTCCGGCTGCGATTCCCGCGCATCTGTTTCGAATCCGCCGGTGGCAGCGCCGGGAGAATGACATGGATTATTTCGTGTGAGGCGGGAGGATGCGTTTTTGAGCGTCTGCGAACTTCGGTTCAAAATCTCTCGAACCAACCCCAGTGTGGAGTAACGAATGTAGATTGAGAAAGCCAATGCCCTGTCACCCTGAGCGCAGCGAAGGGTCTCTGTATTTCTTTTCACCGAAATACCGGGATTCTTCGCTGCGCTCGGAATGACAGGCGCAGGGCTCAGGATGACCGCCTTCGGAGTTTCCCAGCAACCCGCAAATGCGCCAGTTCGGTTATGACCCAAAAGAACTTTCCCTTTGAAGACGACCCTCTTTGGTATAAGGACGCCATTTTTTACGAAGTCCACGTGCGGACGTTCAAAGATAGCGATGGCGACGGAATCGGCGACTTTCGTGGGCTGATGGAAAAGCTCGATTATCTTGAGGAACTGGGTGTCAACACCCTCTGGCTGCTCCCCTTTTATCCGTCCCCGCTCAGGGACGACGGCTATGACATCTCAAACTACACGGACATTCATCCGTCTTATGGAACCCTGGAGGATTTCAAACGGTTTCTCGAGGAGGCGCACCGGCGTGGGATGCGCGTCCTCACCGAACTCGTTGTGAACCACACTTCGGATCAGCATCCCTGGTTTCAGGAGGCGCGCCAATCGCGCGATAACCCCAGGCGCGACTGGTACGTGTGGAGCGACACGCCGGAAAAGTATCGCAATGCCCGCATCATCTTTACGGATACGGAGCAATCAAATTGGGCCTGGGATTCGGTTTCCAAAGCCTATTACTGGCATCGGTTTTTCAGCCATCAGCCTGACCTGAATTACGATAATCCCGCCGTCCGCGAAGAAGTGTGGAACATCATGAAATTCTGGCTTGACCTTGGCGTGGATGGCTTTCGACTGGATGCGGTGCCCTACCTGGTGGAACGCGAAGGGACTTCCTGCGAAAACCTGCCCGAAACTCACGAGGTTCTTAAATTCCTGCGCCGCCGGCTGGATACCTTCTATCGCTGCAAGTTCCTGCTGGCGGAGGCCAATCAGTGGCCGTCAGATGTCAGGGCCTACTTCGGCGATGGCGATGAATGCCATCTTGCATTTCATTTTCCGCTCATGCCTCGCATGTTTATGGCAGTGCGATTGGAGGATCGCAAGCCTATCATTGAGATTCTGGAAAAAACGCCTGCGATTCCCGAGACCTGCCAGTGGGGCATCTTTCTGCGCAATCATGATGAATTAACCCTGGAAATGGTGACGGACGAAGAGCGCGATTATCTCTATGACGAATATGCTAAAGATCGAATTATGAGGGTGAACGTGGGAATACGCAGGCGTCTGGCCCCCTTGATGGAAAACGACCGGCGCCGCATCGAGCTGCTGAACGGATTGCTGCT
>DATGKJ010000081.1:0-3867 GCA_035294685.1 Terriglobia bacterium
CCGCAGTCAACTCCCTGCGCCACGCCTTGGACGATTCTCCGACAAATCCTCGATTTGTGGAGACGCGGTCGCGCTACGGCTACCGCTTTATAGCTCCCGTCGATACGACTCCCTGGACGGCAGGACTGCATGTCAAAAATGGACAAACTCTGGATTCCATTGCCGTCCTGCCGTTTGAAAACACAGGCGGCGATCCGGAAATGGAATATTTGAGCGACGGGATCACCGAGAGCCTTATTCATACGCTTTCGCAGTTGCCTGAGATTCGCGTGATGGCTCGGACGACTGTCTTTCGCTATAAAGGCAAGGAAATTGATCCGCAGATGCTGGCGCACGATCTTAACGTTCGCGCCCTGCTCACGGGAAGAATGATGCAGCGTGGAGACCTTTTGACCATCGGGGTGGAGCTGGTTGATGCTCTCAAGGGCTGGCGGCTTTGGGGTGAGCAGTATAGCCGAAAATTTTCCAGCATCTTTGAAGTGCAGGAGGAAATTTCCAAAGAGATCTCTGAAAAGCTGCGGCTGCGGCTGACGGCAGAAGAGAAGAAACGATTGTCGAAGCGCTATACGACAAACGCCGAGGCCTACCAGGACTATCTGAAAGGCAGATATCACTGGAACAAAATGACCGAGGAGGGACTGAACCGGGGCATTGCTTATTTCGAGAGAGCTATCCGCCAGGATCCAGTCTTTGCGCTCCCCTATGCCGGGCTTTCAGATTCCTATGCCCTGTTTGCCTTTTTTGGCATCCGTCCATCGAGGGAGGTGATGCCGAAAGCCGAAAAGGCGGCTCGTAAAGCGATGGAAATGGACAACACCCTGGCAGAAGCCCACGCCTCGCTGGCAGGCATCCTGAAATCGTTCCATTGGAATTGGGAAGAAGCCACGAGGGAATATAAGCTGGCGCTGGAACTGAATCCAAATTACGCCACAGCTCACCGCTGGTATGCGGATTTTCTCGCCGCTTTGGGAAAATCACAGGAGGCTGCGCGGGAAATGGAGCGCGCGCGCGAATTGGACCCTCTCTCGCTGGTCATCAATATGGAAATGGCCTGGAACTTGTATATGGCTCGGGATCATATCCGTGCCGTCGAACAGGCGCGGAAAACGCTCGAAGTGGAGCCCCAGTTCTCGCCCGCCTATCATGTCCTGGGCCTGGCCGATGAGCAAATGGGAAAGTATCCTGAGGCGATTGCGGCCTTCCAAAGAGCGCAACAGGGGTCAGAAGGGAATCCTATTAATCTTGCCGGATTAGGTTACGCTTACGGCCGGGCGAATTGCGAACCGGAAGCCAGGAAAATCCTGGACGAGTTAAAAACGCAGGCCAAACAGCGCTATGTTTCGCCCTACGCTTACTCAATCGTTTATCTGGGCCTGGGAGACAAGGATCAGGGTCTCAAATGGCTTGCGAGAGCGTATGAGGAACACGACGTCTGGTTGATCTGGATTCTGTGTGATCCACGTTTGGACCTTATCCGTCAGGAATCAGCATTCACGGACCTCTTGCGGCGAATGAACCTGCCGGTCGTAAACCCACCATCGATCAATAATCGCAAGCCATAGCTCAACCTGACTTTTCACGTTCCGCATGGACCGCCCGACGCCGGAGGACGAGCTTGACCCGGAGAGTTACAATCTACCTGACCGCAGATTAAGACCCCGGACAGCCTCGTGGCCGCAGCCAAAGGAACTGTCATTCTGAGCGGGTGCAGCGAGCGAAGAATCCCTGCATTTGTAAAGCGAAATACGGTGATCCTTCGCTTGCGCTCAGGATGACCCGCGAAGGGCTCAGAATGACAGGTTTCAGAACCAAGAGGGAGGAGAAAATGACTCGACAGTGGATAGGATTTCTTACCGCATGTGTGATTGACCGCAGGCGACCTTTCCAATCTGAGTCGGGAGGCGGCTTTTGTTTCGTCTAAGCCCGCATCATGTGGGGATCATCGTGGCCGATCTCATTCCGGCCATGGACTGATGGAGTAAAAGCCTGGGGATATCCTTCTCGGTCTTTGAGGCGAACGAAACGAATTCGCGCTTCAGCGGCAGTGGGCCGACTTTTAAGCTGCGTTTTGGTTACGGGCTGATGGGAGTCTCTGCGGTCGAGCTCATCCAGCCCCTTGAGGGAGAAACCATCTATGCGCAATATCTCCGGGAACGTGGACCGGGCATCCATCATCTTGGATTCCTCGTGACGGACCTTGCCGCGTCGAAGCGGCAATTGGAATCGGACGGCTGCTCACTGCTGATGGAAGGGAGCATTGAGAAATTGGGGACCATGGCTTACTACTGCTCGCAGGATGGCCACTGCATCATCGAGCCGTTGCAATTGTCGCTTGATCTCCCGCTGTTTCTTGCCAGGCGCGCCACATCTTATCCGTGATCTTTAACCCCTGCTGGCGTTGAAACCCCTATCACTATTGATCAGACTGCGAGTTGCCGGAAACGTCATATGGAGGCTCTCCTCCGCGGTTTCCACCGCGTCCCGCATGCGTGTGTGAATTGGACTTTTCTGTTATACTCTCACCCTTTCACAGAGGAGACAGGGATATGAGCAAGCATTTCTCGTTATGGCTGCTGGTTATTCTGGTGCTCGGCGCGAGCGTCTGCGGATGGGCTCAGCTTGGAATGTTTTCAAAAGAACAGCTTATTGAGTTTACGCCCGCATGGCGCGGCGAACGCTTTCCGGACGGGCGGCCCAAAGTTCCCGATTCGGTATTACAGCGCCTGAAGGATGCAACCGCCGAAGAAGCCTGGGAAGTCTTGCAGAAGGCGGGCTATCACAACCAATTCGCGGGCGGCTGGAAGGTGATTAACCCTTCAGATCAGAGACTGATTGGCCGGGTGGTGACGGCGGTGTTTATGCCTTACCGGCCCGATGTGGATTCGGTGATCAGGGCCAACGCCGAAAAGGAAGGGCGTCACGCTCGAGGGGAGAATTCCTGGATCATTGATACGCTCAAGCCAGGCGACGTGATGGTGGTCGATCTCTTCGGGAAGATCAAAGACGGCACGATTATCGGCTCCAATCTTGGCACATCGGTTGCCACCAAGGAGCGCAGCGGACTCCCCATCGACGGGCTGATCGTGGAGGGCTCGGTGCGCGACACTGCCGAGATCGAGGATATCAAAGGGTTCGAGGTTTTCAGCCGCGGAACCGATCCTTCGGCGTTAAGGAACGTAACGCTGATGGGAATCAACGTGCCGATCCGGATTGGCCAGACAACGGTGATGCCCGGTGACGTGGCCGTGAGCGATCCGGAGGGGATCACTTTCATCCCGGCGCAACTCGCCGAACAAGTGGCTGATCATGCTGAACTGGACCATCTGATTGACGATTGGGGAGAGATGATGCTGCGCGAGCAGAAGTACACCCCGGGTCAGATTGACGGTCGTTGGACAAATCAGATGATTGAGGAATTTAACCGCTGGGCCGCTTCGAAAGGTTCCAAACAACGGCTGAAGGAACACTAGACAGGGTTGTGGAGATAACCCCTCACTCCCCTCCAGAGTTCACCTGAGGCAGAGCCATGGGGTCGGGGCGCTCCTTCATATCGCGCAGGATAAGCCCTCTCGGGGAAAGGGATGCGGTCTCAATTTAGGATCGAAGCTCCCAGGGAAAGGGTGGCGAGCCCGTCCGCGCTTCCGCTTGCCCCCCAAAGGCCCTGAGCGCAGCGAGGGGCTTGGGGAAACTCCGCGAGCCGGGTGAGGGATTTCTCAACATCGTCGAATCAATGAGGAGAGACTCATGGATCATTGGACGCGAAGAGGATTTCTCGGATCACTCTCGGGAGCAGCGGCGGCGACGGCGCTTGGCGCTCAGCGGGGGAGTGGTCTGCCGCTCCCTGAAAACCGGACGCGGAATGGATCG
>DATGKJ010000082.1:0-9051 GCA_035294685.1 Terriglobia bacterium
CTCCTGGAAAATCATGGAGCCAGCTTTCAGGAGTTGAAGGCGCGCACTGAAGCACTGCGGGTTCAATACGAGAACCTCAAACCCTATTTCATTACAGGCTGGCGCGCCAAAGCGTGAGGTGAGTTATGGAAGATATTCTCGTCAATAGTTTAACCACGACTTTGCAGAATTTAAGCGGGATGATCGCGCATTTTCTGCCCCGCCTGATCGCCATGATTGTGATTATTGTGATCGGCGGCATCATCGCCTGGATTCTGAAAGTCATCGTGCGGCGCTTCCTCTGGTTCGTCAAGTTTAACCAGATTTGCGAGGCCGCGGGCTTTACGCAAATGCTGGCCAAGGCTGCACTGCCCTCGCCTACCGAACTCCTGAGCCGGCTTGTTTTCTGGGTGGTTTGGGTCAGTTTTTTGCTCTTTGGTTTCAACGCGCTCGAAATCGCCCCGCTCCAGGAGGAGATTTCCAGGTTCTTTCTCTTCTTGCCGCAAATCTTTGTCGCGATCGTGATTCTCTTTGTTGGCGTCCTGGCGGCTAATTTCTTTGGGCGCGCCACGCTTCTGACTGCGGTCAACACCAACTGGCCTTCGCCGCGCCTGCTGAGCAGCATCGTTCGATTCCTGATCATTACCTTGGCTGTGACCATGGCTTTGGAACGAATCGGGCTGGGTCGCGGAGTGGTCGAAATCGCCTTTTCAATTGCCTTTGGCGCCGTCATGCTGGGATTAGCGCTCGCCTTCGGGCTCGGTGGACGCGATGTGGCCCGCAAGCTTCTGGAACGTCATTTTCTGGAAAACGAGGAAAAGGAAGATAATCAGGATGGCGGCATTTCGCACCTTTAGCCCGCCGTTGAACGCCGCGAGCGGATTGCAGCGCTGATTGATCAAGCAGGGGGCGGACGGCGCCCGCCCGGGCGCATGTCATTTGCCCCGACAGTCCTTTTCAGCATTTGGATTGCTTAAAGCATCTTTATGAAACTCGAAGAGCGATTGCAAGCAGCCTACGTGGAATGCCAGCGCATCAGCCGGCGGCACTACGAAAACTTTCCGACAGCCTCCCGCCTTGTGCCGCGCGATAAACGCGATGCCCTTGCAGCCATTTATGCCTTTGCGCGCGCGGCAGACGATTTTGCCGACGAGCCGGGCGCCGAGCGCCCCATCCTTCCCGAAGAACGCCTCCAGGCGCTTGCCGGATGGCGCGAGCAACTGAACGAGTGCTTTTCAAAACCGCTCGACGAGATTTCGCATCCCATCTTTCTGGCCCTGGGCGATGCGGCGCGCCGATACAAGCTGAGCCTGACCAATTTGGATAATCTGCTGCGGGCCTTCGAGCAGGATGTGCGTCAAAACCGCCATCCCAATTTCGATTCGTTGCTGGCTTATTGCGCCTGCTCGGCCAATCCGGTTGGACGCCTGGTGCTGGAGCTTTTTGACTATCGCGATCCGGAATTGTTTGCGCTTTCAGACCGCATCTGCACGGCGCTTCAGCTTGCAAATTTCTGGCAGGATGTCGCCGTCGATCTTTCTCGCGATCGCGTTTATCTGCCGCTCGATGACTTGGCGCGATTTGGCCTGACGCTTGTGGAACTTCAGGAATTCCTTGCCTCGAAGAAGGAAATTACTGAAAAGCGTTGGCAGCAGCTAATGGCTTTTGAGGTTGAGCGGACCGCAGAAATCTTTGAGCAGGGCCGAGTGTTGCCGGAGCGCGTGGGGCGCGAGCTTCGCCGCCAACTGCGCCTTACCTGGCTGGGAGGAATGCGCATTCTTGAAAAAATCCGCGTCGTTCATTATGACGTTTTTCGCCGACGCCCGGCGCTAAGCACGGCAGATTTCGCGCGACTCTATCTCAAGTCCTGGCGCAGGCTCGGGAACCACGTCGCAGGGGGTTGCTGAGGGAGTCTGGAAAGCAACTATGGTGACGGTTTTATATTGCCATGGGTCCGGCGACTTCATGCTCGCTGAGGATTACAAATTATTATGACTGCATTTCGATAGCGCCGGTCTCCCTTCACTGCGCTCAGGGCAGTGAAGGGACAGCGCCGCTACAGTTCCCTTGTCACTATAATTCGTAATCCTCAGCAATGGCCCCGTGGCGGCATGAAGCCGCCATTGCATGTTTTTCGGTTCGCTCAAGAAGATCAGAAATAACGGATACACTCATCATCATGCCCCCGGCCCCAAAACACTTTACCGATTCCAAGACCACAAATTTCTACTATTCCTTTCTGTTCCTTCCCCGCGAAAAGCGCCGGGCCATTGAAGCCGTCTATGCCTTCGCTCGCCGCAGCGATGACGCCGCAGATGATCAACGCGCTCCAAAGGACGCGATGCGCGAGATTGATCGATATCGCGCCTTGCTCGACCAATGCTACCAGGGTCGGGAATCAGGCTTGGACAGCCCCGCGCTGAAAGCTCTTGCCGAGGCCATTCACCGCTTCAAGATTCCCCGTCAGCCCTTCGAGGACCTCCTTTTGGGTCTCGAAATGGACTTGCGGATGGATCGCTCCTCAACCCTCTATCATACTTTTGAAGAGCTTGAAGTCTATTGCTATCGCGTTGCCAGCGCCATCGGCCTGATCGCGATTGAAATCTTCGGATATCGCAATCCCCAGACGCGCGACTATGCCGTGAATCTCGGAAAGGCGTTGCAGATGGTCAACATCCTGCGGGATATTCAGAGCGACGCCCGGCGAGGACGGGTTTATCTGCCGCTTGAAGACCTCGATCGCTTTGGAGTTGATGCTGGCGAATTTGCCGAAGGCTGCTACGGCAAGCCTTTCATCAACCTGATGCACTTCGAATGCGAACGGGCGCGTCATTATTTCAGCGAGGCGCAACGGCTCCTTCCGCCGGAAGATCATGCCTCGATGAAGCCGGCGGAAATCATGGGCGCCATTTACTGGCGGTTGCTGCGGCAAATTGAGGAACGCGCCTACAATGTGTTTGGCGGCGCCGCGCGACTCTCGCGCCCCACGAAGCTCTGGACAGCGCTTAAAGTCTATTGCGGCGCTGAATGGCACAAGTAAGTGAGTTGCCCGCCAGTAACCGAGCTTCATACCGATGCGACAGCCTTATCGACATCTCCGGCGATCACCTGAATGTAATCTCAACGCGGACGCGCCCGCGCACATTGGGCGACGACTGGGTTGCGCTACGCCAACCGGTTTTTCCAGCTCGAATCGGAGAGCCGGGCCCCTTTGGGGAGAGGGGCAGAGGTGAGGGGATCAGGAAGTTTTTCCAGAGGAGGAAAATGTCAGGCAACATGTTGCGGCGCAATTTTCTGCTCGGCGCCGGGGCTTTCGGCGCAATGACGGGGCTTCCTTCCCCTGCCTCGCCGGACACAGCCAGCCGGGGAAACGTTTGGCGCAACGTGCGCGAATTTGGCGCCGCAGGCGACGGCAAGCGGGCGGATACTCGATGCATCCTGGCGGCGATTGATGCCTGCGCCAGCCAGGGAGGGGGGACAGTTTATTTCCCCGCCGGCAAATACCTGACGGGAGCCATCAAGCTCAAAAGCAACATTCACCTCTATCTGGATTCAGGAGCGACCATTCTGGGCAGCCAGGATCCGGGCGACTATCCTGTTCACCCCAGTCCGTGGCCGGACGGAACCCGGCAGATTTCCTCCTTGATCTATGGAGAAGATCTGGTCAACGTCAGCATCTCAGGCCGGGGCGTGATTGACGGGCAAGGCCGCGCCTGGTGGGTGAGGGAATGGCTTCGGTCTCGAAAAAGACGAGTCCCCGTGCCTTCTCTGACGGAAAGCGAGCGCCGCGAGGAGGTTGCAAAGCTCCAATTCGGGCGTCCGCGTCTGATCCGGCTGGTGCAATGCAGAAACGCGCGGCTGGAAGGGGTCATCCTTACGAACTCCCCGGAGTGGACCATCAACCCGGTCTTCTGCGAATACGTCACAATCGACGGCGTCACCATTCTGAATCCTGTTCCATCGCCCAATACCGATGGGATCGATCCGGAATCCTGCCGCAACGTTCACATTTCCAATTGCCACATCGATGTGGGCGACGATTGCATTGCCATCAAGTCGGGCAAGGACGAAATTGGCCGTCGCGTGGGAAAGCCTTGTGAAAACATTACGATTACGAACCTCACCACTGCTCGCGGCCACGGCGGAGTTTCAATCGGCAGCGAAATGTCGGGTGGGGTGCGCAACATTGCCATTTCAAATTGCGCGTTCCTCGGAACGCAGCGCGGTATCCGCATCAAGACTCAACGAGGACGAGGCGGCGAAGTGGAAGGAGTCGTAGCCGCCAACATCGCCATGCAGGACGTGCCGGAGGCATTTACCATCACGATGTTTTATGCGCGCGGCGATGTGGAATCCGAGCTCCCCGTGGACGAAGGCACTCCGCGATTCCGCAATTTTCATTTCAGCAACATTACGGCGCGGGGGTCGAAATCGGCAGGCCAGATCACCGGATTGCGGGAGATGCCGATATCCAGCGTTGTCCTGAGCAACATTCGGGTGGATGCTGCGAGAGGTTTTTCATGCCATAATGCGCGCGACATTGAGTTTCATGATGTTCGCATAGAGAGCGCCGAAGGCCCGGCGCTGAGCGCAAAGAATGTTGCGGGCCTTGAAATTGACGGCTTCCACTCCACCTCGTCCCATGCAGAGACGCCGATGATCGATCTGGATAAGGTTGAAGATGTGTTCGTGCATGGCTGTCGCGCATCGCGCGGAACCTCAACGTTTCTGAGAGTGAGTGGAGGGAAAAGCTCCAACATCGCGCTGCGGGGGAATAATCTGGGCAATGCGTCGCAAAGGGTTGTCCTCGCGGAAGGACTGAATCCTGCAATTTTGTCGGAAAAGTGAAGCCTGACCAGTTGCGAGAGAACTCATCCGTTCTGTCATCCTGAGGAGCCGAAGGCGGTCCTGAGTGAAACGAAGGGAGGGTCCCTGTATTTGCCTGATTATGTAAATGCGGGGGATGCTTCACGGAGCTTACGAACCCTACCCGAACCTGCCATATAATGAAGCGCATTATTTTGTGTGCCAACTTATTGAGGATTACAAATTATAGTGACGACTTCTTCTGTAGCGCCGGTGTCCCCACCGGCGTCTTTCAGCGCTGAGAGCCTGCCCTGAACGAAGTGAAGGGACAGCGCCGCTACAGCAAATAGTGTCACTATAATTTGTAATCCTCTGTAATCGAGAGCGTCGATGAAAATAAAAACCTGTCTGACCATTTTCTTGTTGTTGGGCGCGGCCACGTTGCAGGCTCAGACGGACCCGGCAGAGGTCAAGGCCATTCTGAGCCAGTCGTTGCAGTCGCGAGATGTCGTCACATTTCAATTGCAGCAATTCCTTTTAAAGCGGGCCCCGAAACTCCCCGCGCCCGCGAGCGCCGCGGAATGGACCACCGAAGAACAACGCATTCGCAATCACCTGCTGCGCGATGTCATTTTTCACGGATGGCCGGAGTCATGGGTTCATTCAACGCCGCAATTCCAGGACGTGGGATTGATTCCCAGCGGCAAGGGATATCAGTTGCGCAAGCTTCGCTACGAAATTGTGCCCGGCTTCTATGCAACGGCCCTTTTGTATGAACCGGAACGCCTGAGTGGAAAGCTGCCTGCAATCTTAGACGTGATGGGACACTTCCCTGCCGGCGGCAAGGCCATGGAGTTCGAGCAGAAGCTGTGCATCAACCAGGCGCTCGAAGGCATGATTGCGCTCAACCTGGAGTGGATCAACATGGGCGAACTTCACGCCGAAGGAAACGACCATTGGTTTGCGGCGGACCTCGACCTGGAGGGCGCAAACGGAGTGGGGCTTTTTTATCTTGCCATGCGCCGAGGGCTTGATGAACTGTGGGACAATCCGCACGTGGACCGGAATCGAATCGGAGTCACGGGCCTTTCAGGCGGAGGGTGGCAGACGATTGTATTGAGCAGCCTTGATCCCAGGGTGAAAGCGGCCATTCCCGTTGCGGGCTTTGCATCGCTTGAAGGAAGAGCCGAGCGCCTGCCCGGAGAACCGGGCGATCTCGAGCAGAACGCCACCGATTTTCTGGCAGGGCAGGATTATCCCGAACTGGTGGCGATCCGCGCTCCGCGACCCACGCTCATCCTCGACAATACCGACGATAACTGCTGCTTCCGCGCGCCGCTGGTGAAGCCTTTCGTCTACGACGCGTTGACGCCCTTCTTCCGGCTCTACGGCAAGGAAGACGCTTTTGAGTTCCATGCGGACACCAGCATCGCGGCTCATAACGAAGGGCTGGATAACCGCGAGCAAATCTATCATTTCTTTGCAAAGGCCTTCGGTCTTCACGTTCCCACGAACGAAATTCCGGTGGGTGAAGACGTGAAGAGTTACGACGATCTCAAGGTAGGCGTTCCCAATGACAATCTCACGATTCTCGGCCTGGCCAGGAAGATGGCAAGCGAAATCAAACGACAGCCCGTTCCTTCAGGCGCGTCGCAAAGAGCACGATGGAGCGCCGAGGAACGGAATCAACTCAGGCGCGTTGTGCGCTACCATCCGGTCGCAGTCGCGCGGGCTTGGCCGGAATTCAACACCTACCATAATCAGGTGGAATCCATCTCGTATCGGTTTGAGATGGATAACGGATTAAGCGCTGTCGGAACCTGGATCAAGGATGTTCCGACTCCCGCGAATACCGCGATGACCGTCTTCCTGAACGATCAGGGCAGGAAGGGGGGCGGAACGGAAGTCTGGGACAGATTCCCGGCGGCGGCAGCCCGCCTGGAACGCGGCGAACAGGCGCTTGTGCTCGACCTGCTTTTCACCGGCGAAGCCGCGCCGCCCAAAGACGCGGAACTCATGGCGGAAATGCTGGCTGCCACCGGAGAGCGCCCGCTGGGGATGGAAGCCGCCCAATTGATCGGCATCATCCATTGGGCGCAGCAAACGTGGGCTCCGCGGCGCGTGCGCCTGGAAAGCGACGGCATCCGCAGCCAGATGGTTTCTCTCATCGCCGCAGCGTTGCAGCCGCAACTTTTTTCAACGGTCGAGATTCATCAGGGCATGCGCAGTTTGGATTATCTTCTGGAAAAGCCCGTGCGTTACCAGGACGCACCCGACCTCTTCTGTCTGGACCTCTATAAAGATTTCGATATCGACTCACTTGAAGCGCTGACGGAACCGACCAGGGTGGTCGAACACTTTCTGAAGTAGCGCCATGCATCGCAAGTTGCGAGATGCAGTTTGAAGCATGTCATTCCGCGCCCGTTGGCCAGTCATTCTGATGCCGAGCGCAGCGAAGCGGAAGAATCCCTGTATTTCGTAAGTTCTGCGACGCGTCATTGGATTTACAGATCAGGCAAATACAGCGATTCCTCGTCGCCTGCGGCTCCTCAGAATGACAGGCGGCAAGGTCTTTCAGCAGCATGCCAGAAGCAAATCAACTACCCGGAATGCGATCCCCACTTTTGCAATAAGTCCTGAATGGTAAAGCGTGGCGCCCAGCACGAAGAGCGGCACCCCATCCGCGTAGCCGAAGTGATATTGGTTTTGAACCTGAACCGGGCCGTGATTGCCCGCGCGGGGTGGCGTGCAAAGAAATGATCCTGTCTTGCCATTCAGATCAGAATCGTTCGAGGATGTTTTAAAAGCCCATTTACCCTCCACCGTGGGCATCAGGCGAACCTTCCAATGGTTGTCTCCGTCATAAAAACCTTCCGCTTCCACTTCGTGGCTCCCGGATTGGAAGCGGCATTCAAGCCGGACTTCCTGAAACGGATTGGAATAGCTCTTCGAGCTTCGCAGCGCGATTTCCTGAACACCCCATTTTTCAACCCTAGGATTAAAGCCATTGCCCGCTGTATCTCCCGCTTGGGAGAACTCCACGCTGCCTCGGAATGCGGGAGCAAGCGCGGAAGCCGTGATCAGTTTCATGAAGTCGCGTCGGTTGCCGGAGTTTTTCATCTCGACAGTCTTCTTTCCGCCGCCATCGTTGGTTGTGACCGGCAGGTTTGAGCATCGTATAGTTTATGATCGTGGTTCGATTGTCAAGATGTCATCTTCACAAGGAGCGTCGTTCGTGTTGAAAAGACTTCTTCTTGCTCTGATTTTTGTGCTGATGCCGCGGATGCTTCGCGCTCAGCAGGTCGTTACAATCCGCGTTAATGTGGCCGAAACTCATGGAGCGTTCAAACCGGTCTGGGCCTATTTTGGCCACGACGAGCCGAATTACACTTACAATCCGGAAGGGCGGGATCTTCTCTCCGAACTTGCCTCACTCAGCCCTTATCCTGTTCATGACCGCGCGCACAATCTGCTGACTACGGGCAATGGCACGCCGGCCTTGAAATGGGGATCAACGAATGCCTTTACGCTGGATGCTTCTGGCCGGCCTGTCAACAACTGGATAATTCTTGACAAGATTTTCGATACGTATCGTGAGTTGGACATTAGGCCTTATGTCGAAATTGGCTTTATGCCGGAAGCGCTCTCCACTCATCCTGAGCCTTACCAGCATCATTATCCGAACGGGCCGCTTTTCACCGGCTGGTCTTATCCGCCGAAAAATTACCCGCAATGGGCTGAGTTGATCTACCGCTGGGTGCGGCACTCGGTGGAACGCTACGGACGCAAGGAAGTGGAAAGATGGGATTGGGAGGTGTGGAACGAACCGAATATCGGCTACTGGCATGGGACGCTTGCGGAATATTGCAAGCTCTATGACTACACCGCAGATGCCGTGAAGCGCGCATTACCCTCCGCGCGTGTAGGCGGACCCGCGACGACCGGACCAGCAAGCCCGCGCGCCGCTGCATTTTTTCAAGATTTTCTCAAGCATTGCGTAAGCGGGAAGAACGACGCCACGGGGAAGACCGGAGCGCCGATTGACTTCATTTCATTCCACGCCAAGGGCAGAACGCGCATCGTGGATGGGCACGTGCAAATGGATATCGGCCAGAATCTCAGGGACATTGATCGCGGGTTTGCCATCATTGCCAGCTTTCCGCAACTCCGCAGGCTGCCGGTGGTGATCAGCGAATCCGACCCTGAAGGCTGCGCCGCCTGTGCCGCCATGACGCATCCGCAGAATGGCTACCGCAACACTTCGCA
>DATGKJ010000083.1:0-4364 GCA_035294685.1 Terriglobia bacterium
GCATTGTGCATAATCTGATCGCGTTTCCGGGCACGACGATGGAAAATCTGCGCCAGGTTTACTCCCACCCGGTAGCCCTGGCGCAATGCGGCAGGTTTTTCAAGCGCCATCCCAGGGTGGAAAAAATCCCCTTTTACGATACTGCGGGCAGCGTCAAGATGCTTGCTGAACGCAAAATCCGCGGCGCGGCGGCGATTGCAAGCCACATTGCGGCCTCGGTTTACGGCGGCCGGATTCTGCAAAAGCATCTGGAAGATCATCAGGAAAACTATACGCGCTTCCTTCTGCTCTCCCGGCAAGCCACTGTAGCCCCTGGAAGCAACAAGGTGTCCATCGCTTTTTCAACTCGGAACGTTCCCGGAGCGCTCTTTAAGTGCCTCAGCGTTTTTGCGCTGCGCGATATTGATTTGACCAAGATGGAGTCCCGGCCTTCGCGCGGCCATCCGTGGGAGTATCTCTTCTATCTGGATTTGGTCGGAAACATCAAAGAGAAGAAGTGCCGGAAAGCTTTGGATCATCTTGCCGAAGTGACGGACTTCCTGCGCGTGCTGGGCTGTTATAAAAGCGGGGAACGATAGCCAAACGGGAACAAAAACTTTCGTTTCGATCTGCGTAAAGATTTATACTAAATAGCTTCCACTCGGTGGATTGTGAGGGTCTGCTTGAAGGAGGATTGGTTTCGACGTTCCCCTAAGTTCTCCCGCAGGGCTTTTTTCTCCCGTATGGCGGGCAGCGCAGGTCTTTATATCGTTGCCTCAAAGAAATCCTGGGCAGCGCCTCCCATCTCAGTTCCCGTAAAATTTACCGATGTCGCTCGCGCGAGCGGCATTAATTTCAAGCAGGATTCAACCGCGTCCGTTCAGAAATACTATCTCGAGACCATGGGGACGGGTCTGGGCTGGATCGACTACGACCAGGATGGGCTCTATGATCTTTTCCTGGTCCAATCCTCAAAGACGCCTGCCTACACTCCGCCTCAACCCCTGCGCTGCGCGCTCTACCGCAATAATGGGGACGGCACGTTTACCGACGTGACGGAGAAAGCGGGCGTGGGCAGCGAGGGCCTCTACGGGCAAGGTTGCGCCGTAGGCGATTACGATAACGATGGCTATCCTGATCTTTACGTCACCGGCTATAGCCGCGCCATCCTTTACCATAACAATGGCAACGGCACGTTTACCGATGTCACCGCCAAAGCGGGCGTAGCCGATGAAGGGGGATGGTCCACCAGCGCGGCATGGTTTGATTATGACAAGGACGGCTACCTTGACCTGGTGGTGTGCAACTACATTGAATGGTCGCCGCAAAATAATCTCTATTGCGGCGAGCATCGGCCGGGCTACCGCGCCTATTGCCATCCGGATAATTACCGCGGCCAGCGAATCAAACTGTACCACAACAACCATGACGGGACTTTTACGGATGTTTCCGTGAAGTCAGGCGTCGGAGTCCCTGAGGCTAAAGGCATGGGCGTGGTGTGCGCGGATTTCAATGATGATGGATGGACGGATATCGCCATTGCCAACGATACCTGGCCGAACTTCCTTTTCATCAACAAGAAGAACGGCACTTTCGAGGATGACTCGTTCATCTCCGGGATCGCCGCCAGCGCCGATGGAAAATATGAAGCGGGGATGGGTATTGACGCAGAGGATGTGGATGGCGACGGCTGGGCTGATGTTTACATTACTCACCTGGATTTCGAGCTTAACCGCCTTTATCACAACAACCATGACGGAACATTTGACGACGATACCTATTCCTCCGGCATCGGGAACAAGGCGATTTTCCTGAGCGGCGTCTCCGCGAAATTCATGGATTACGACAATGACGGCTGGATCGACATCTGCCAGGTGAACAGCGCCATGCTGGATAACATTCAGCTGTATCACACCGAAGTCACTTATAAGGAACCCAAGCTGATGTTCCGCAATCTGGGCCATGGCAAATTCGACAAAGTTTCCAACCTGTTAGGGCCTGATTTCATGCGCGACACCGCCGGACGCGGCCTGGCTGTAGCCGATTTTGACAACGATGGCGATATGGATTTTGCCGTCAACAACCGTGGCGACTATCCCCAGCTTTTACGCAACGACGGCGGCAATGCCAATAACTGGCTCAAGGTTTTCCTGGTGGGAACGAAGTCGAATCGAGACGGCATCGGCGCCAGGTTGAAACTTGTTTCGGAGGATTTTGTCCAGATAAGGCAAGCCGTAGGCGGCGCCAGTTATATGGGGGCGAGCGATACAAGAATCCACTTTGGCTTGGGCCAGCGCAAGTCGATTGATTCTCTTGAAATCACCTGGCCAAGCGGCGCGGTTGAAAAATACACGAAAGTTCCCCTCAATCAGATCATTACCGTCAAGGAAGGCGAAGGCATCATTCCACGCAAGTTCCCCAAAGTACCCAGCCGTTAACTGCCGATTATTATTTCCTGTAGCGCTGGTGTTCCTTCGCTCCGCTCAGGACAGGCTCTCACCGGCGTTTTTCGGCGCTGGGGACAGCGCTGCTACAGTTGGGGTGGTTTGTGCTTGGAAGCGAGCCGTCCGTCATTGATAATGAGAAGGGACTATGCGATTCGTACTCTTCGTGGCGCTGCGATATTTGAGGGCAAAGCGGCGACAGTCGGTGATTTCGATCATCACGGTGATCTCTGTTTTAGGGGTCGCTGCCGGCGTTTGCGCCCTGATCGTGGCTCTGGCGATCAACAATGGATTCCGTCAGGACCTGGAACAGCGCCTGCTAGGGGCGACGGCAAATATCAATCTGACTCGCAAAGAAAACGATGGCATTCAGAATTACGATCAACTTACGGACCGCTTGTCTCGCTTGCCTCATGTCGTAGCAGCGGCGCCTGCCCTTTACGAAGAGGTGCTCATCTCCCACCAGTCCCGATCGGCGGGAATTGTTCTGAAAGGGGTTGACGCCCGGAAAGAAGTGCGCGTGGGTGATCTGCTCCGACATCTTAAGAAGGGAACGCTCGACAGCCTCAACGAAACTTTCCCTGGCGAGGACCCGATCATCATTGGCAGTCAACTGGCGAATCAGCTTGGGGTCTTTGTGGGGGATACGGTCCTGGTGATCAGCCCTCAAGGCACTCTGACGCCATTCGGAATTGTACCGAAATATCGCCACTTTCGCGTGGTGGGAATTTTCGATTCCGGCTTTTACGATTTTGACTCTGGCTGGGCCTTTACAAACCTGGACACTGCGCAGAGGCTATTTGATCTGCGCAACGTCGTCTCCGTGATCGAGTTCAGGATTGACAATGTCGATCTTGCTCCGCAGGTGGCTGAAACCATTAGCAAGGCCGCGGGTCCGGGCTTTGACACCACCACCTGGATCGAACAGAACCATTCGCTCTTCAACGCCCTGCATCTGGAGCGGCTGGTAACGATTCTGACCATCGGACTGATTGTGCTGGTGGCAGCGCTGAATATTTTTATTACCCTGGCCATGATGGTGATGGAGAAGAATCGAGAGATCGCGGTGATGATGTCGATGGGCGCAAGGCCAAGCCAGGTCTGGAGCGTCTTTACGATGCACGGCCTGATGATTGGCGTGATCGGCACCATCCTGGGGCTGGTGCTGGGTTATGCAGGCTCCTGGATGGCCAATCACTATCAGTTGATTCATATTCCGGCGGACGTCTATGCCCTTTCTTACGTGCCATTTCGCTCGCGGCCGTGGGACGGCTTCTGGATCGCAGGCATGGCTCTGGGAGTAAGCTTTCTTGCAACGCTTTATCCTTCGCTTTCGGCAGCGAAGTTGCAGCCGACCGAGATTCTGCGTTATGAGTGAATAAATTTACACATTGGTTCATTGAATCATTGAATCAATGACTCAATGAACCGATGAATTTTTTTCTAATGCTTCGCGCTGAGAACCTGACCAAAATTTATCGATCCGGTGAAGACGAGGTGATGGTTTTTGAGGACCTGAATTTCGAGATTCATGCCGGAGAGTTTGTTGCGGTGGTGGGTGAGTCTGGAGCAGGCAAAACCACGTTGCTGCACCTGCTGGCTGCGCTGGACACTCCAACACGTGGTGAGGTATACTTTTTACGGGAAAGGATCGGGGATTACACGGTACGCCAGCGCGCAGCTTATCGCAACGAGAAAATCGGTTTCGTCTGGCAAATGCATTATTTGCTGCCGGAATTTAGTGCGATTGAGAACGTCATCATGCCCAGTCTGATCGGAGGCGAAGACTTTGAAACGGCTCGCTTGCGGGGCGCTGAACTGCTGGCGGAGGTGGGGTTGGCCCAGGCGGCGAATCGCCAAGTTGGGGAACTTTCCGGCGGCGAGCGGCAGCGCGTTGCATTGGCGCGAGCTTTAATTAACCGACCTCAGCTTCTGCTGGCC
>DATGKJ010000084.1:0-3629 GCA_035294685.1 Terriglobia bacterium
GACCTTGCCATTTATTACGCCAGCGAAGGGCAACCGGAGCAGGCGACGCGATTCATCCGCAACGCGCGCTCAATGGATGCCGGCAACCCGCAGTATCTTTACGATGAAGCGGTGGTCCGGGCGCTTGCTGGAAAATCCGACCAGGCCTTTCAATCGTTGCGGGACGCCTTCAGAAAGGGTTTTCCGCCCGGGCAGGCTGCCAGCGACCCTGAACTCGCCGCGCTGCAAACGCAACCGCAATTTGCGCAACTCGTGAACCAGTTCAGCCACGGCGCGCGCTAGACGCAGGTCTCCACTCTCTTGCGGCGCAGCGTCCAGAGTCCGAGGAGTCCAAGCCCGGTTGCGAAAAGCGGCAGCGCGCCGGGTTCGGGGACGGGATTGGCCGTCACGGTGAATGTTGGGAGGTCTGCGAGCGGAACCCCGATCTCTCCGATAAAGAAGGCGGTATTAGCCGGCACAGGATCGCCGCCGAAAAATTCAACAAACACGTTTTCTCCAGCAGAGAGATTTCCGGGCGGGCAAATGTTTTCCGTCAGGTTGCCGCCGAGGGTTGTGCAGTCTACAGGGTTGTTCACCAGAGGACCTGCGCCGGGCACTGTGAACTGCAAGGCCAGGGCGGTGATGCCCGAACCGGTGTAATTCAGGAATCCGAGGCAGGCATCGTATCCGGCGCTGGTTACGCTGGGAGGGAAACCCGGCTCGTTGCAGGCTTCCCAACTGACCGTGTAGTCGGCGCCGGAATGAAGAAGTTCGTAGAGGCCCCCGATGTTTACCGGAGTGGTTGCGGGGTCAAAAATGATGTGAATATCACCGCTCGGAATCGTGCTGGCAAATGCTCCGAATGCGAAGGCCAAAACCGCCAGACCTGCAAAAACAGCGCGTAAAACTTTCATCTTTCCCCTCCTGAAATTGTTTTCAACTACAACCGGCGGCAAAGCCGTAAGTCGCCTTTTCCAAGCGAAGACATCAATTTGGATAGCCGGGGTACACCGCCTTCGAGACCTTCGCGCTTAGTAGACATGAGGAATCTGGGCGCGTCAAGTATCAGCCGAGGTATCCACAAGTTGGTTACGCCCTTGCAGGTTACAGAAAAACCCTCGCACCCTGTCATTCTGAGCGATAGGGAAGAATCTCTGTATTTGGGCCCGGGGATAAACTCCACGAGGAATCAGAACGGCAGTGACGAGTGATCAGCAAATGCAATCAGAACCTCGGATTAATTTTTTGCTCATCACTCATCACCCTTTGTCCGGATCCTCGGAATAACAGACTGGATGAGTTGTTTCAGCAACCCGCCGCTGGCGAGTAACGGAGGATGGCGACGGTTAAATCATCGGCGGGCGGCGCCCCTCCCGCAAACTGGTTAACTTCGTGGATCAGTTTGGAGCAGAACTCTTCCGGCTGGAGTCCGTTTGCCGCGGAGTTTCTTGCAATCTCGATCAGGCGCGCTTCTCCGAAGAGTTCAAGCGCCTCGTTTTGCGCTTCCGTAAGGCCGTCAGAGAAGATCACAACCTGTTCCCCGGGTGAAAGGGCCAGGTTTATCGCCTCGTAATGCGCATGGTCAAACAATCCGAGCGGGAAATTGGGAGAATCGAGCGTTTCCACCAGCCCGTTGGCGCGGATGTAGAGCGGCGGCGCGTGCCCTGCGTTCACAAAGCGGAAGCGCCCTGAAGGATCAAGAACGCCATAAAGGAGAGTGGCATACATTTCAGGCGGCGTGCGCTCGCAGAGAAACGCGTTGATGCGAGTGAAAAGCTCTTCCAGGCTCAAATCGGCGGCGGCCAGCGCGGAGAAAGCGCCTTGCAGCGTCATCGACATCATGGCTGCAGGAAGCCCTTTCCCGGAAACGTCCGCCACGGTAAGTCCCACGCGGTCGCCCGGCAGGGGAATCACGTCATAGTAATCGCCTCCCACCGCGTGGCAGGGCCTCGTGACCGCATGCAATTGAAAGTGTCCGGCGCAGGGCAGGCTGCGAGGCAGCAGGCCTTGCTGGATGCTTCGCGCCAACGCCATCTCATGCCGGCTGCGCTCCTGCTCGCGGGCCGCGCGCAGCAGCCGGGCGTTTTCAATGATCATGGCGCTTTCGTAAGCAAGCGCGCCCAAGGCCTGGCGATCGAGCGAGGTGATCGCAGCCGGTTGGCTCGAACTTTCGAGATACAGCACGCCCAGCAGTTTGGGCGCAATCTGGCGCATGGTTTCACCGCCGGCTTCAGCCACGGGGAGCTTCTGCAAAGGGATCGCCAGGATGGCTCGCTGTCGACCTGAGATCAAGACGGTTTCACGGGCCATGGGGCCGCCGGCAAGGTTTTCAAGCGCCATTTCCTCGCGGCGCGTTTCAAGAACGCGCTGGATGATTTCCTCTGAGTAGCCGGTTGCCTGGGCTCCGCCACGAGCCCCTGGCCGCTGCCGCATCAAGCGCAGGCTGAGTCGGTCTGATTCGTCCATCAGGAAAAGAATTCCTCGGTCAGCTCCGGAAAGTTGCAGGGCGGAATCCACCACGGCAATGAGGATATCTTCCAGAGCTGCGGCGCGATGCAGCATCTGGGCTAACTGGAGCAGGAAGTTGATCTGTTGCAATCGCGGGGCGGAGCTTTCCGGGACTGTTCCGATTCTTTCGAGCAGTCGCGCCAGCGTAGCTTCTTCTGAAACAAAGGTGAGATGGTAAGCGTCCGAGACGCCCAGGCTAAGCTGATCGCCGTCTTTCAGCACACAGCGCTCGATGCGTTCGCCGTTGACGTAAGTTCCGTGGCGGCTGGATAAGTCTTCGAGGACGTAGTATCCTTGCCCGTCATGCACAATCCGGGCATGCTGCCGTGAGATCCGGTTATCCAGCAGCACCAGATCGTTATCGCCCTGCCGCCCGAGCGTAAAGGGCGTTTGAGTAATTTCCACTTCGCGCTCGTGGCCCGCAGCGTCGCGAACCACCAGGCGTGGAACAGCGGTTGCCATGTTTTTATGCGGAATCAATGCGCGCCTCAGTATATACCAATTTGCGCGCCAACGCTCGGCGGGCTTGTGGGGGCGTGAGGGTGTGCCCTTTCCAGCGGGACGTCAAAAATTCTCAGGGCGGTTTGGTGTTTACCGCGCAGACGAATTACGATATATTTTGTAACCCTCAGAGCGGATCGTCGCTCGCAGAAAGGACTCTGCGCTCCAGAAAAATGCAAACTCATGACCGAGCTTAAACCTGTTTTCCGAGTCACATTGAGCCAGCAAGTGGCCACTCAAATTGCAGGCATGATCTCTGCCGGGCGATGGAAGCCTGGGGAAAAACTCCCTTCCGAAGCGGCTCTGTGCCAGACGTTTCATGTGGGGCGCTCGACATTGCGCGAAGCCTTGAAATCACTGGCGTTTATCGGGCTGGTGCGCATGAAAGCAGGCGAAGGCACCTATGTAGCCGATGGCTCGACAAAGTTCCTGGAGAACGCCTTTGCGCAGGGTCTTCTGACCACCGAGAAGGATATTGAAGACCTCTGCGAAGCGCGGCTGCTGCTTGAGACGGAACTCGTCGCGCTCTGCGCGCAGCGAGCGTCGGATTCAGACCTTCAGAAGATTGCAGCTCTGGTTGAAGCCATGCAGGAATCTCTCAGCCAGGGAGAAGAGGCGTTTTTGCCTTTGGACGTGCAGTT
>DATGKJ010000085.1:0-9454 GCA_035294685.1 Terriglobia bacterium
CAATTATTTCAGGGTGCAGAGCGGCAAGTATACATTTCGTTATGTGCTGACAAGCGGTCGCGATCTCTCGCCTGCTTTGCTCGCCCGGTTGGGCCGGGAGTCAATGACGCCGCTTGAACTCCGTCAGGTGATCTCGAATGATAAATACGATAATCCTGCCCGTCCGCTTTCGCCCGCGCCAACCAGCTTCCTCACCGTCAGCGCGCCGAATGTCGTAGTCGAAAACTGGAAAATGGCCGAGGACGGAAACGGCGCCATCGTGCGACTGCTCGAAATTGGCGGCCAGAGCGCCACGGCGCGCCTGACGTTTCCGCTATTCCATCTCAGTCAGGTTTGGAGAACGAACGCGGTGGAGCAGAATCAGTCGCAATTGAATGTGGAAGGCAATTCCGTGGAGGTTCCGGTAAAGCCGCATGAAATTGTCACGTTAAGAGTGTTGGCAAGGGAGTGAAATGAAATCTGGCGCTTCGCATTGCAAGGTCATAAGCCTGTCATTCTGAGCGCAGCGAAGAATCCCCGTATTTTTGCTTTACAAATGCAGGGATTCTTCGCTCGCCGTACTCGCTCAGAATGACAGTTCTTTTGGTTACAGCCACGAGATCGCCCTGCGCCACACCATTCATCACAGTGACGATTTTGATTGCCCTCCTTCACCCATCCCGATGAATCGGGGCGTCCTCTCCCCCAAGGGGGCGAAGGCCACAGGTTTAATGAAACTCTCCCCTCGCTCCTTTGGGGAGAGGGGTCAGTGTGAGGGGAGAATTCCCATTCGCGCGCGTGAGCTTTTATCCCGCTCGCGACATTCCCAGTTGTTCGCGCGCATCGTCCAGGCACTTTCGGACATTCTCTTTTTCAAGGTTCAGTTGCGCATCGCGCGAGAGGGTTGAGACTACCGGCAAGGGTTGCGAGCGCTTGTGATCGCGCACCAGCGTGAGCGTATCCGCCAGATATTTGCCATTGCGGTCAGGAAACGTCGCCCAGTATTTGTCGGTAAGGCAGGGAATTTTGAGCGGATCGCGAGTGATCATTTCGAGGTTAAAGTTCGTCTTGGGCCTGGCCTGGCGGATGGTTTCGACCATGCGACGCAAATCGAGAATGCCCTGGCCGAGTGGAACCTCCGACACCTTGAACCCCTCCGTGTACTCCTCCACCGCCACATCCTTAAAGTGCGTCGTCACCGCATAGGGAGCGAGGGCCTCCACCACATGCATGGGATTATCCAGCAATGCCACGTTGTTTCCTGTATCGATGCAAGCGCCCAGATATTCGCTCGAATAGCGCTTCAGGAGCGCCACAAGCTCATCCGCCGTCCAGTCCTTGTGATTTTCAAGGCCGAGCGGCAACTTGTACTTCTCAAGAACAGGCAGTGCATAACGGATGCGGGCGTGAGAATTGGAAACGAAGCGCTTCCACTGATCGAGGCTTGAAAAGACTTCATAACGACGTCCGCCCAGGCAGGCCGAACGCATCGCGCGAGCGCCCGCGCGCCTGGCGGCTGCCACCGCCTCTTCAAAATTCCCGCCGCCATCGGGTTTCGGAAGTTCGGCGATAATCTCCAGGTACATTCCGAGCGCTTCTGCCCTGCGTCGCACCTTATCGGCATAGGAGGGGTCCAGCGAATCCAGCCCCACCTGAACGCCAGCCGCGCCAAAGCTGTGACAGAAATCCAGAAACTGGAGAGTGGATTTAGAATGCGGGTTGCGGAAGAAAGAATATTCCACAATGCCCATCGTGGAGCCAGGCGGCTCTGAGGCGGCGCGGAGCGCTTCAGCCGAGGCCGCCAGCGAAGCGGCTGCGCCTGCTGTCTTTAAAAAGTCCCGACGGTTCATA
Organism: Terriglobia bacterium; assembly: GCA_035294685.1. Lineage (GTDB taxonomy): Bacteria > Acidobacteriota > Terriglobia > UBA7540 > UBA7540 > RH2-MAG17b. The sequence continues at coordinate 1,831 of DATGKJ010000085.1, forward strand.
GATTCAAGCTCCGAAATTCACGATCCCAGGGCGCGCGATACGGACGTTCAAGCCACGCCGAGGCCTCGGCATCGTCGATGATTTCTTCCTTTTCCGGGTCCCACTTGATCTTTCGCCCCAGCCGGAGCGAGATATTCGCCAGGTGGCAAGCGGTGGCCACACGGTGCCCATCCTCAACCGGTGCGATCGGCTCGCGCCGCGATTTGACGCAATCCAGAAAGTTACGAGCATGCGCCGCCAGCAAATCGTTGGAGCGGGCTTCTTTAATGGCTTCCGTCCACGGCACGGGCGTCACGTCTGCAACGTGCGTCGGTCCGCCCACCGGCATGCCGCTGAATTGTGGAATGTGATTTTGGGGCGGCACTTTCTGATCCGGAAACACCTGAAACCCCGAGCGCGTAATAAACAGACTGCCCTTGGTTCCAAAAAATTCCAGCCCCTCGCCAGCCCCTCGCCCCCGGCTCGCTTCACGATGCGACCAGAGCACGGTGAAATCAGGATAGGCAAAGAGCGCATCCTGTGTGTCGGGCGTTTCGCCATTATCATCGGTCAGCGCAAACCGCCCGCCATCTGAGGAGGCGCTTTGCGGGCCGAGCAGATTCATCACCCAATGGACAATATCGAGTTCGTGCGCGCCCAGATTGGTCATCTGGCCGCCGGAATAGTCCCAGAACCAACGAAAATGATACAGCGAGCGATGCGGATTGTAAGGACGTTTCGGCGCCGGACCCAGCCACATGTCGTAATTCATGCCCGGCGGCGGAGGGACATCGGGCGGTGAGCCAAATCCCGGCATGATATTGCGGAACGATCCCATGCGCGCCGTATGGATTTTGCCGATATGCCCCTGATTCATCAATTGGCGCGCGCGCAGGTAATGCGCGCCGCTGCGCTGTTGCGTGCCCACCTGCACAATGCGATGGTAGCGCTGCGCGGCTTTCACCATCCAGCGCCCTTCTCGCACAAAGAGCGTCATCGGCTTTTCGACATAAACATCCTTGCCCGCCGCGCAGGCCAGCATGGTGATCAGAGCGTGCCAATGATCGGGCGTCGAAACCACCACAGCCTGAACGTTCCTGTCCTCCAGCAGGCGGCGGAAATCGCTGTAGCCTTTCGCGCGCGGTCCGCAGGCGGCAACCCCCTGCCGCAATCGCGGCTCGTAACAATCCGAGAGCGCCACAAGGTCTGCGTCCGTCTGGTTCTTGAAATCACGCACGTGCTGAGCGCCGATCAGGCCGTAGCCGATAAAGCCGACGCCGACGCGCTCATTGGCGCCGAGAATTCGCTGCGAGACAGAAGCAGTCCCGACGGAAGAAGATGCGAGATCGAGAGTTTTCGATAACATGCGCGCGAGTATATCACATTGCGAGGTAGGGATGGACAGCCTGAGAATCACGATTGGAAGGCGGCAAGAACCAATTTACACTCACTTCTCATTCCGCTACAATCAAGATCAAGGGAGGAGAGGGGGCCCCCGCATGAGGGTTTGGCGTTTGGCTCAAGTCTTTTCCGGTCTGCGCTTCAGAACGCGTCTGGCGTTAGTCCTCTTTTTGACGCTGGCCATCTCCAGCGGCATCCTCTTTGCCACCTACATCCGGCAGAACCAGAGGACGAAGGCCTATGTTGCGGGAATCACCTCAGACCTCCTCGCCATCAGCCAATTGACCCAGGCAAAACTCCCTGCCAAGGCGACCCGCACGCAAGCCCTGGAGGCGTATATGCAGGCCCTCACGGGCGCCGGGCTTTCGTCGATTACGGTTGCGTCTCCAACCGGCGAAGTGATCGCCAGCACGAATCCGCATCAGGTAGGCAAGAAAATCAAGATCAAGAGACATCACCGAACCATTCGGTCGAGCCCCATCGATATTTCAGCCGAATTTCCTGAAACGGACGTGGACGCCGCAATCCGCGAAAAGACGTACTTTGTGGAATTTCCAATTGTGCAGGGAGATAAAGTCATCGGCTATGCGCGGGTGCGCGGACTGGGAGACCAGATCGACACTCTCCTCCGCCGCACTTATCTGTTCCGTTCCGCCTGGATATTGGTCACCATGCTGGCTGGCATCTTCGCGGTGGTTTATCTGGCATTTCTTTTCACGAAGCCCATTGACCTTCTCCTGGAAGGCGCGAAGCAGGTGGCGCAAGGGAACCTTTATGTCTCGTTGCCGATTAAGGGAAGGGACGAGATTGGCCGCCTGGCGCAGACTTTCAATCAGATGGTGGAACGCCTGCGCCAGAACAGGCTTTTGCAGGAGCGATTGAACGAGGCGGAAAGACTGTCTCTGATGGGCCGGTTCGCGGCGACAGTTGCGCATGAAGTCAGGAACTCGCTGAATTACATCAACCTGAGCATGGATCAGATGCGCGCCAAACAAGCGGTCTTGGTCAACGCTGCGAACACTCCGGCCACGGAGCGCGCAGCGCGCGAATTTCAGCGCAATCTGGCGAATGTAAAGGAAGAGATCGGCCGGCTTAATCATCTGGTAAATGAGTTCCTCTCTGCCGGCCGGCAAAACCCTCCCCACTTTGAGGCTTGCGATTTGCGTGAGGCTTTGAAGCAGGCTATCGCGCTGATTGAAAAGCAGGCCCAGACTCAGGGTGTGAGAATCCAAACGGAGCTTCTGGAGGATTTCCCGATCATCCGAGCCGATGCACAGCAAATGAAAACCTGCTTTGTAAATATTCTTACCAACGCCGTTCAAGCGATGCCTCAAGGAGGCGAGATTCGCGTGAGCGCCTCCCACGCCCTCCAGGGCGGGCGCTCTGACGCGCTGCAACTGCTGTTTGCGGATACAGGGCCGGGCATTCCACCCGAGGATCGCGAAAGGATTTTTGCTCCCTACTTTTCCACAAAAGCTACGGGCTTCGGATTGGGCCTGGCCATTACTCGGAAGATTGTGGAAGACCATGGGGGAAAAATCTACGTCCGCGATAGCCGCCAGCCCGGCGCTGTGATGGTGATAGAACTGCCGGTTGCATCTGCGGTTCCCGCTCCAGCCGAGGCGGGCCAGACCGTCCCGGTGGCGTAACAAATGATCTAAACCATGCCTGAGGGAAGCATCCTGGTCGTTGACGATGAGGAACGCCAGCGGGAGATTTACTGCGACATCCTGCTGGATGAGGGTTATTCCGCCGAAACAGCCCCCAACGCCGAGTCCGCTCTTCGGCTGCTTGGGCAAAAGCGCTTTGATCTGGTCATCACTGATCTGAACCTTCCCGGCATGACCGGAATTCAGTTGCTCAGTTCGGTGCAACAGGCTGACCCCACCGTGGCCGTAGTCCTCATCACAGGCTATCCTTCCATTCAATCTGCTATTGAGGCCACCAAAAAGGGCGTTTATACCTACCTCGAAAAGCCCGTGGACCGTGACAGGCTCCTGGAAGTGGTTGGGGAAGTCTTTGCCCGCATGGCGGTTTTGCGCAAGACGATCCTGGGGGTTTCAGCCGCGACCAAGGCCATGCTGCGGATGATTCTGAAAGTGGCAGGCACTTCGCACACGGTTCTGATTCTGGGCGAGAGCGGCACGGGAAAGGAACTGGTGGCGCGAGAGATTCATAAGCTCAGCCCGCGCAGTGATCATACTTTTCTTGCAGTCAATTGCGCATCGTTGACCGAGACGCTGCTTGAAAGCGAGCTCTTCGGCCATGAGAAGGGCGCCTTCACCGATGCCCATCAGCAGAAAAAGGGCCTGTTTGAGCGGGCAAACCGCTCGACGCTCTTTCTGGATGAGATTGGAGACACCAGCCTGAGCATGCAGGCAAAAATCCTGCGGGCGCTTCAGGAACGCGAAATCATGCGGGTTGGCGGCACGGAGCCTATCAAGGTGGATGTGCGCATTATTGCCGCCACCAATCGGAATCTGGAGCAAATGTTAAAGGAAGGCAAATTCCGCGAGGATCTCTATTACCGGCTTAAAGTGATTCCGATTGTGTGTCCGCCGCTTCGCGAGCGCCGCGAGGATATCGAGGTTCTGGCGATGCATTTTATCCGTCGGGCGGCCTTCGACGGCAAACGAAAGATCACGGGAATAGCTCCCGATGCCCTCGAAGCGCTCAAAACTTATGATTGGCCCGGAAATATTCGGCAACTGGAGTGGGCGATGGAACGCGCGGTTCTGCTTGGGGAGGGGGAGCAGGTCATCCTGCAAGACCTTCCGCCCGAGATCGTTCATCCCTCGGAGGCTAAGACCGAGACGGTTTCAGTCTCTGCACAGATCGGGGGTGATGCAATCGGATTAGAGCCGGTGATCCCCGAGAGTTCCTGGGAGGAGCATGAAAAGGCAAAGATTCTCGAAGCCTTGCAGCGCACGAATGGAAACATCACCCGAGCCGCTCAACTGCTCGGAATGACCTTCCGGACCTTGCAATACCGGTTGGAGAAATTCGGCATCAAGCGGACGTGAGTTTATCGACCACTTGCCGCCACGCCTCACCCATCGCTTTGCGCTGCCCTCCTCTCACAAGCGGGGAGAGGGTAAAAAAAGAAGCCGTTCCCTCGCCCCTTTGGGGAAAGAGCGGGGGCGAATATGTTGTTCCGATATGGTTACACTGAAATCCTTTAAGTTATTGATTTAGAATGGGATGAATTGGTCATTTAACTGACTTTGTAGGTACGACCTCCCCTGTACTCGATCAGAACCTTTTCGCTTCGTTGTGAATCTAACTGAGTGAAAAGTTCCAGAGCGGGAGGCGGAAGATGGCAACGCTGATCGAAGTCATCCTCTCGGATGCGATGAAATTGTTGGTGGTGATCCTGGGGCTGATTTATGCAGGCTTGGTCTTTACCGGTTACATCACCGAAGGCCCCCATTACCAGCCCCGACTCCATTGGACAGAGCCGGCCCGTTCTGGTGAGCGGCTCCTGGTATGGACAGGGATCAAGATTTTGCATGCTTTTTTGAGATTGTTCCGCTCGGCTTGCAATCAACTCTTTACAGCCTCTGCGGAAGTGGGGCTTTGGGTTGTTGATAAGTCTGGCCGCGACATCCAACGCAAAGTTCACTCTCGCTTTCTGTGATTTTCAAAATTCCCTCGGCAGTTATCTCAGCCTCCCTCGCGTAAGCCACCCCTGACAGATTGCTGAATACCCATCCTGCTTGTCATTCTGAGAAGCCAAAAAACGGTGATCCGTGACACGTGATGAGTGACAAAGGGGGAAATCACTTCCAGGGTTTGGGTTTTTACTCGTCACTCGTCACTTTTCAGTTGCTAAATTAGCGCTTGCGGGGTGCGTGACAATTTTGCCATTTTAGAGATGCATCTTTGAGGGATAAACGTCGCAGAACAGGGAAATGCCTGCTATGTTTTTCTGACAAGGTTGCATCATTGAAGCCGCTATAATGCGAAGACCAGTGCGCATAGCGGCGACTGGGGGTTGCCTTAGGTGAATGGAAGGTGTGAATAAACATCGAGGGAAAAAAGACCTCACGCGAAGACGCAAAGTCGCAAAGCACGCGAAGAAATCAAGTGGGTTGTGGATTGTCCTAGCTGGGCATCTTTGTGCCTTTGCGTAAGGCTGTCAATCTTTTCATGCTTTTATGGAAGACGTAGGAGTCATGGCGACGCAAAGTTGTCGCAATATGGTCGCAGATTCTCAGCTCCAGCAAGGAGGCAGATGGACGAGAACATTCTATATTGGCTGGCGCTTGGGCAGATTGAAGGTCTCGGAGCCCGCGGAGTGCACAGCCTGGTTCAGCGCTTTTCATCGCCTCAGGCGGTCTATGCTGCTCCGCTCACCGAACTTGAAGGCTGCGGACTGGCAGCGCGCGTGGCGCGGGATATTTCAGCGCAGAAAGGATTGAAGGAAGCGGAGCAGGAAATTCAGAAAGCCGAGAAGCTGGGCATTCGTCTGGTAACGCCTTCGATAGAGGCTTATCCGCCCCTGCTGAGGCAGATCGCGGATCCGCCTCTCGCACTCTATGTGAAAGGCGACGTCGGAATGCTCTCCCATCATGCTGTCGCCATGGTAGGGACGCGCCGCCCTAGCGCCTACGGCAGTTCTGTGGCGCGCCGTCTCGCGGGCGACTTGGCTCAACGGCAACTCGTTATTGTGAGCGGCCTTGCTCGCGGCATCGATTCCATCTGCCATCGCGGGGCTCTCGACGTGGGAGGAAAGACGGTGGCCGTCTTAGGCTCGGGAATGGATGTGATCTATCCACGCGAGAATACGAAATTGGCGGACCAGGTGATTGAAAATGGAGCGCTGATTTCGGAGTTTCCCCTGGGCACGCACCCCGCGCCGGAAAACTTTCCCATTCGCAACCGGATCATCAGCGGCCTTTCACTGGGTGTGGTCATTGTGGAGGCTGCGGAATATAGCGGTTCGCTGATCACTGCGCGGCTCGCGCTGGAGCAGAATCGGGAGGTTTTCGCCGTTCCCGGAAACATTACCTCTCCGCAGAGTTTCGGGCCGAACCTGCTGATCAAGCAAGGCGCCAAACTGGTGGACCAGTGGCTCGACGTGATTGAAGAATTTCCCGCCTCCATCCGGATGCAACTTCTTCCGTCCCCCGAAGCATCGGAGAGTTCTATGACTTCCGGAGCGCTGCCGCTCGCCCCACCGCTCAGCGGGGACCAAAAAACGGTCTATGAGGTTCTGCGCGTGGATGAGCCGCGTTTTGTGGACGCCATCTGCGGCAGTGTGACGCTTCCCCAGCCGCGCGTTCTGGCGGCTCTGCTGGGACTTGAAATGAGCGGGCTGGTTCGTCAATTGCCCGGAATGAATTTTATTCGTACATTGTAACGTGAGGCGGCAGTGTTTCATCACGATGGTTTGTTCCGGCATTTCCCGCTGGCTCAAACCGTTTAGCCGACCCGTGACATGCATAAAGGGCGCCTGTGCGCATGCCTACTGCTGCTACAATTCATAGGCGCAGGTTCCGGGAAGCCGTCTGCTTTCCACATCGCGCCTGCAAACAGCCGGTGCATCCATTAAAATGGAGATGCATCGAATAGGAATCATAAGGAATGGAGGTTTGGGGCTGAAGGCTGATCGTTGGAGGCCGACAGCGTGATTCAGGCAAGTTGAATTATGGCAAAATCTCTCGTCATTGTGGAATCGCCGGCGAAGGCGAAGACCATTAACAAATACCTGGGGTCCGAGTATACGGTAAAGGCCTCTATGGGTCACGTCATGGACTTGCCCAAAAAAGATTTGGGCGTGGATATTGAAAAGGATTTTAAACCCACCTATCACATTATTCCTGGCCGAAAAGAGGTGATTCAGGAACTCCGTAGCGCCGCGAAAAAAGTGGATGCTGTCTATCTGGCGGCTGACCCGGATCGTGAAGGTGAAGCCATCTGCGCGCATTTGCGTGAACTGCTGGACTCGCGGAAACAAAAAATCTACCGAGTGCTGTTCAACGAAATCACACGCGACGCCATCCGCGAGGCTTTCAACCATCCGCGGGAAATTGATTCACGCCGGGTGGATGCCCAACAAGCGCGCCGGATTCTGGATCGGCTGGTGGGCTATCAGGTGAGCCCGCTGCTTTGGGATCGCGTGAAGCGCGGCATTTCGGCGGGCCGGGTCCAGACCGTGGCGCTGCGCCTGATCGTGGAACGCGAGCGTGAAATTCGCGCCTTCCAGAAAAAAGAGTATTGGACCATCACTGCGCATCTGCTT
>DATGKJ010000086.1:0-5730 GCA_035294685.1 Terriglobia bacterium
TTTTATACGAGCGCATCCAGCGCAATTCGCTGCTGCTCAAAGTGGGAGCGCTCTGCTACGAAATCCTGGTTCCCTCCGGCATCGCCTCCCGGCTGCGCCTGACGCCGGAAGCAGAGCGGCGCAATCCCTGGACTCTCTATACGATTCACTACATTGATGGCGGCGTGGGTGGAGGGCATCTGACGCCGAGGCTGATTGGCTTTCTCGATCCTCTCGACCGCGAGTTTTTTGAGGCGTTCACCACGGTTCCAGGCGTCGGTTTTATGCGCGCTCTCAAGTGCCTGGTGCGTCCCATGAACGAAATTGCGCTCGCCATCGAGCGCGGTGACACGGCTTTCCTAAAAGATTTGCCTTTTATCGGCGCCAAGACGGCTGAGCGCGTGGTGACGGAATTGCGCGGCAAGATGGCAAAATTCGCCCTGGCCCACTCGGAGGCGCCGCTTTCCATCGAGAAAGAGTCGGTTGTTGAGATCAAAGCCGAAGCGCTTCAGGCGCTCGAGCAGTTGGGCTACTCGCGTAACGAAGGTCAGCGTTTGGTGGCGGAAATCTTCAGCCAGCACAAGGGCCTGAAAGACGTGGAAGATTTTCTGCGCAAGGTATTTGAGCGACAAAACCCGCCTCATAGGTCAACGCAAATTCCGACGGCCTGAGCTCATCCGTCTTTCCGGCAAGGCCGGGTCAAACTTTCCCCGCGAAATCTGCCCACCTTGATCCCCACATCCGTTTTAAGCGCACAAGCAGCGCTCAGTGAATGTTTGTTGACTTATAAATAAACCATTCATTCCTGTTGCATTTTCAAATACCCTCGGATACGATGTCTCCGATTTCCTATTCCTTTTTCGATGATTCACTACACTCACGGAAACCCTGACGGATGGCTCGTAGTGGGCTTCGGTTTCGGCCTGGTCTTATTCATCCGCGGACTCCTGCTCTATCGCCGATTGCTGTTGGTGGAGGATACCCCTCTCACGCCCATTCGAAGCGTAGCCATGGGGCTGGTGCAAGTCCACGGCGTGGCCAAGGGTGATGATGCATTTCCCAGCCCCGTCAGCGGAACCTTATGCTACGCCTACAAAGTGGAAGTCGATCGCTGGAGGTCGGATTCCAACGGCAGCCACTGGGCGCGCTTTAAAACAGACGTCCGAGGCATTCCCTTTTATCTGGAAGATGCTACAGGGCGCGTGCTGGTGGACTCGCAGGGCGCGGAGTTTGATGTGCCGAGATATTGCCGCCGCGAGGTCGGGACATCCTTCTTTGGTCCCACGCCGCTGGATGTGGAAGACCGCATGCGGTTGTCTTCCCCAGGCGATGTCGCTAACGTGCTGCCTGAAACCCGCACCGATGAAAACCTCGTGATGTATGCGCAAGGTCTCGGGGCTTCCGGTTCAGACCGTTACCGTTTTACAGAGTACTGCATTCTTCCAGGCTGGGAGTACGATATCGTGGGGACGTGCGTCGAAAACCCCAAACCCAGGGATGCCAACGACCGCAATCTCATCACGAAAGGCCAGGAGGAGCGCACTTTTCTGATTTCCTCAAAGCCGGAAAAGCTATTGGAAGGAGACTTAAGCTGGCGGTCAACGCTGATGGTCTGGGGAGGAGCCGCGCTAGCCGTCGCTTGTGCCGCCACTCTGCTGGCCAAATATCATCTGTTTTAAACCTCGGTCAAAGGAGGATGAGTCCATGGGTTTACACATTGTCATCAGCCTCATCATCATTCTGATTGTCGTCGCCATTGTGGTTTATACGGTCAGCATCTACAACAGCCTGGTGCGGCTTAAGAATGACATCGATAAGGCATGGGCGAACATTGACGTGCTGTTGAAAGAGCGTCATGATGAACTGCCCAAGCTGATCGAAACCTGCAAGGGCTACATGCAGTACGAGCAGAAGACTTTCGAGCTGATCACGGAGGCGCGCAGCGCTTATCAGAAGGCTTCCACGCTGCCGGAAAAGGCTCAGGCCGACAACATGATGACCGGCGCGCTGAAAAGCCTTTTCGCTGTGGCGGAAAACTACCCGGAGTTGAAGGCAAACAGCAATTTCATGCAGCTTCAGCAGCGCATTACGGAACTTGAAGAGCGGATCGCAGACCGGCGAGAGTTCTTCAATGACAGCGTGAATACGTACAACATCCGCATTCAGCAGGTTCCGGAAGTATTCCTTGCCAGCCTGATGAATCTTCAGCCGCGAGAGATGTTCAAGGCAGCCGAGCAGGATCGGCAGGATGTCGAGGTCAAATTCGCGTGAGGCGTCGAGTTCAACCCTCGATTTTTGACTTTTAACCTAACAATCATGTCTGATTCTGATCCTACTGTAATCGTTGAGCTGATTCACGCATTTCGCTACTCCAAGATTATGTTCGCGGGGGTGTCTCTGGGGATTTTCGATCTGCTCGGAAGCGGTTCACGAGAGGTGCGCGACCTGGCGCAGGCGGTTCGCGCGGATGCCGACGCCCTCGAGCGGTTGCTTAACGCCTGCGTGGGATTGCGGCTGCTGCGCAAAGACAACGGCAAATATGCCAATGAACCTGTAGCGCAAACTTACCTCCGTCGGGACAGCGATTCAACACTGGCGGGCTACATTCTTTATTCGGATCGGGTGCTCTATCCGTTGTGGGGAAAGCTTGAAGACGCTGTGCGTGAAGGCGCCAATCGATGGCAGCAGGTGTTTGGCGCTACGGGTTCCCTTTTTGATAACTTCTTCAAAACCGATGCGGCCCAGCGCGACTTCCTTGCGGGCATGCACGGCTTCGGGCTGCTCAGCTCGCCCCGCGTCATCGAGGCTTTTGACCTCACCCCGTATCGGCGACTGGTGGACCTGGGCGGAGCCACCGGGCATCTTGCCATGGCGGCATGTGAGCGCTATCCGGAGCTTCGCGCCGCGGTCTTCGACCTGCCCAGCGTGATTGAAGTCACGAGAGAGTATGTCAACAAACGAGGCTTTCAGGATCGCATCGAATTGATCCCGGGAGACTTCTTCAAAGACCCCCTGCCAGAGGCGGACTTGTTTTCGCTTGGCCGCATCCTGCATGACTGGTCCGAAGAGAAAATCCGGCTGCTGCTTGGCAAGATTCATGCCAGGCTGCCACGCGGCGGAGCGTTGCTCATTGCCGAGCAGTTGCTGGATGAAACCAAGACCGCGCCGCTTAACGCCCTGGCGCAATCGCTCAATATGCTCGTTTGTACGGACGGGAAAGAGCGGACGCTTTCGGAATATACGGCCTTCCTGCGCGAGGCAGGTTTTGCCGAAGTGGAAGGCAAGCGCACAGGCACACCGCTCGATGCGATTCTGGCGGTCAAAAAGTAACGCGAGGGAGCGTTAGGGCAGCGCAAAGGCCACCAGCGCATCGCCCAGCTTATCTCCAAGCTTCCCATGGCCTCCGGCAGCGATCACCACATATTGCTTGCCGTTGATCTCATAGGTCATCGGCGTAGCCTGACCGCTCACGGGCAGTCGTCCCTTCCAGAGTTCATTCCCGGTTTCAATATCAAAAGCGCGCAGATAGTTGTCGCCGACCTCTCCGGCGATAAAGACTAAGCCGCTGGCGGTCACGATAGGCCCGCCAAGCCCAAACATGCCCTGGATGGGGGGAGACAGGCGCGGAATATAGTCCTGGCTGGTTCCAAGCGGCACGCTCCAGCGGATTTTTCCCGTTGAAAGATCAACCGCCACCAATGCCCCCCAGGGCGGAGGATTGCAGGGCAAGCCGCCCGGGGAGAGAACGGGCGCGCGGCTGAAGCCATAAGGCGCTCCGTGCTGCGGCGATACCTCAGCCCTGAACTTGCCGAGTTTGGCCGCCCGCTCGATGGGCAGGTAGCGGTCGCGTGGGATCAGGTGCACCTCCATGGGGATGCTGTCCGTGAAGGTCACCAGGATCTGGCGCTGAGGGTCAAGCGCATATCCGCTCCAGTTCATGCCGCCGAGGTTTCCGGGAAAGGCGATGATGCCCTTGACGGTGGGCGGGGTGAAGATGCCGTCGGATTCAAGCCCGGCCATGCGCTTGCGACAGGCCTCCCGTTCCTCACGTGTGATGCCCCAGGCGTCAGCCGCGGTGATTTGCTGTGGCGTAAGCGGAGGCGGCGCTTCAGGGAATGGCTGCGTGGGCGAAGTCTGTTCACCGAGCGCGTGGCTTTGTGGCACGGCGCGTTCCTTAACCGGAAAGACCGGCTCGCCGGTGTCGCGATTGAGCACGTACAGCATGCCGGTCTTGTTGCCTTCAATCACCACCGGAATTTCTCGGCCGTTTCGACGCAGCGTGGCAAGCAGCGGCGGCGCAGCCGTATCGTAGTCCCACAGATCGTGATGGACTAGTTGAAAGCCCCAGACGAACTCGCCCGTCCGACCGCGCAGGGCAACCACCGAATTCGCCCATTTATCATCGCCCTTGCGGAAGCCGCCCCAGTAATCAGGGCTGGCGCTGCCCGTGGGCACAAAGACGAGATCCCGGGCCGGGTCTACAGCCATGGGCGCCCAGGCGTTTGCCGCTCCGGTAAACCAGGCGTTCGGATCGCTGGGCTTGGGCGGAACGGCGGAGTTGTTGGGTGGAATAGGCTCCCAACTCCAGCGCAGCGCTCCGGTGCGCGCGTCAAAAGCGCGAACCACGCCGCTCGGCATATTCACCCGGTCATTATCGGCGATGCCTGAGCCGACGATGACCAGGTCATCGATGATTGCCGGCGGAGATGTCTCTTCATATTCGCCTTTGCGGAGAATGCGCGTGAGACCTTGTGTTAAATCCACCTGCCCTTGCTTGCCAAAATCCGCGCAAGGCTTGCCGGTGGCTGCATCCAGAGCGATCAGGCGGGCGTCAATCGTGCCGATGAAAATGCGTCGCTGGCAGGGATCGCCGGGTTTGCGACGAGGGTCAAGCCAGGCGGAGACGCCGCGATTCATCAAGCCTTCGGAATAGTCGTGGGTGAGGTTGATCTTCGGATCGTAACTCCAGCGCTTGCGACCCGTCGCAGGATCGAGCGCCACAACGCGGTTAAAAGCGGTGCTGAGATAGAGCGTCCCATCCACCAGGATCGGCGTCGCTTCAAACTCGCTTTTTCGCATCCCGCGGCTGCCGTCGGAAACGTCTCCGGTGTGGTAAATCCATGCCAGCTTCAGGCGCTCCACATTGTTCCTGTTAATCTGGGTGAGCGGCGAGAAGCGCATACCGCCCGGATCGTTGCCGTAATAGGGCCAATCGACTTCCCGCTGACGGGCCGGCCCTGAAGATTTGCTGCCGCAAGCGAGCATGAGGTTCATGCATACGATGGCTGTGAAAATCGCGCTTTGGCGCATGAGTGTCCCTTCAAAGTCCGTAGCCCGTTGTCAATGATCCGTTGCAACTGACTACGGGCAACGGATGCTCTCTTTTTCTGATTGCTGACGGCTGATCGCTCTTATTCCTTGCCGCCTTTTTAATCCATCAACATTCCGCCATTCACTTCGACAGCCTCGCCGGTCATATAGCGCGCGGCGGGAGAGGCAAGGAAGACGATCACATCCGCAATTTCTTCCGAAGTGCCTGCGCGACCCATGGGGATTGCGGCAATGAATTTCTGAAAGACTTCAGGCGGGCTATAGCGTTCATGGTAGGGAGTCGCAATGACGCCGGGATTGATGGCGTTCACGCGGATTCCATGAGGCGCGAGTTCTTTGGCAAGAGCTTTGGTATAGGTAATCATTCCACCCTTAGCGGCGGAGTAGGCCGCCGCGCCCAGACCTCCGCCATTCCGTCCA
>DATGKJ010000087.1:0-5420 GCA_035294685.1 Terriglobia bacterium
CCGCTCTTTTATTCCGGCGCGGACACTTCCTTACCGCAATCTCAAATTTCAAATCTGAAACCACCCCGCCCTACCCTCCCATCGGCCATATTTTCTCCCACAATTTCGTCTCGGGCTCTTTGTTCAGTCGCGAAGGCCCAAGGAGCACGGCTGACGGGGAATTCCCCTGCAGTCATCTCATAGCCTCCTCGCCGTCTGGAAAGGAAATCATGAAATTTAGTCTTGTGGGATCGAATCCTGTGGCCCGGGCTGCCGGGGCGATTTGGTCTGCTTCAATCGTCATAACTGGGCTCCTCCGTCCGGGCGTGCCAGTTCAGCAGGAACCATCAGGTTCCACAGGGGGACCCATTTAAGCCCTGGCGTTTTCCTGTCCAGGTAAACAACTCCTCGTGGTTTCCTGCGAAGGAATTCATCCCGCCATTTCCCGCTGAAAAACAGCCGCTCTGCGTGGCGGTCCAGCAGAAATCCTGCGCGCGCGTAGAGCCAGGGATGCCTCAGGACCTTCAAGTATTCCAGGGCCTTTGCAAAGTCGAATGAGGGAAACATGGCCAGGCACCGGTCGAGTTCCGCAACGCCTCCGCTGTATTCCAGATGAAGCAGACAGTCAACAAAAGCGCGTTCACGCCCGGTGATCCGTATCCTGTCGCCGGCTGTCTCCACCTGCATGTCCAAGCGCCTGGCTTTCACCAGGCGGCGCGGCGGCGCAACCCCATGGTACGTCTGTTGTTCGAAGACCACGTCGCGCCGCGGCCGGGTGGATAGATAGCATGTGGTGCGGAAAGCCTGGTTTGCCAGCCCGGCATATTCCAGCGCCGAGTGAAAGGCTATGACAGCATCCTCGCGGAGCCGCGAGGGTACGGCAAAACGGTTGAGCGGAACCTGGCTTCGCGCGCCTCTGTACACGCCGGGACAGATCGTAAGCACCCGCCCCTGCCGCTTGAGCCTGTAAAGCATTGTGCTTAGGGACGTCGTGGCGATATCCGGCCCGTAAAGCCGTTGGAGGTCGTGCAGAGTGAAAAGGGGGGCCGTTTCAGCATAGGCAGTCAGAGATGTTTTTGTTGATGATTCTCTCATATAAATGCAGATTATAGCATCCACCTTGCCATATCCATGATATAAGTGAGAACGCGTACAGCTACTTTCTCATTCTTCAAATAAATATAGGATAAATTATGCTATAAAAGAATTGTATATGAGAATGCAATCACGGAATCTGTGAATCGAAAGGCGCTCCCCGTTCTCCCAGAATTGCCATTATATTTTCTCCGGTCATGCGATTCCGCACATCCTTAATTTCGGATTCTCTACCCCCCTCGCCCAGCCATCTGAAATTCCCAATTTATAATCCCTCGCCGGCTCCCCCACCGCCCATATTTTCCCCGATTTCATTCGCCGCTTCCCTGTCCAGAGGCGAATTGATAGGGAAACCCGAGGGTGGAGATTTTCCCGAGATTTCGCCCGTTTCTTGCTATTCCAAAATCACTTCACTACATTTGATCAACCCACGAGAGCATGCGTCGCTGGCGAATTGCAATCAGTGCGGAGGGTGGGCCGTCGCAGCCAGCTAAAGGGTCGTGAAGCCGATATCTTTTAGGTAGTGAAAGGTCGGGTCGTAAAAAGACGGATTACGTGTTGCGTCAGAGTGATCACCGGGTGGCACCACAATCACCATACCTTGCCGAGCGCGCGTGAGAAGAACTCGATAGGCGTTCTTTTGGTAGATTTGCCGCTCCTCCTTCTTGATACGGTTCCAGCGATCCCCGGAAAAGGACCAGTGGTCCCACCCGTTCGCGGAGTATCTGAAATCGGCGTCCCACGTGACGCATGCCCAATCAAGCTCCAAACCCTGCACATGAAATTCTGTGGCAACATCTTCGAGATAGTAAGAGGACCGCACGTCTTCTTTTCCATCGAGGAACCAGTGGATCGGATTGACCGGAGTTTTCACGTCTATCGCGTACGGTTTTAACCGTTGTGCCTGAGAAGAAACTACAATGCCATACCGCTCCGACCCACCCGCCTGCGACCTCAGCCATTGTTTTGCCTTGCTTAGATCGCGAGTAATGACAATGGGGTAGTTCGCGGCCACGCTTTCGAGTGTCTTACGGGCTTCTTCGGCGTTCAGGTCCAGAATGTGCTTTACCAAGTTCGAAACTTTTTCCGCGCGGAATGAGCGCATCGAGACTGCAAGGTGCAGTTCTTCACACCAGTGGACATGGGGTCGTGCGGCCAAGGTATCTGAAATTTCTCCGGCGCCGTATTCGCTATCAGTAAGGCGGGGAGAGATGTAGATATGCCAATCGCGAAACGAGCGGTTGAGCGCCTCAATCCATTCTTTAATTCCAGCTTCGCCAGTGTTGATCTCCTGACCACCGCCAACAAGGCATACGATGGTAGCCCAATCGGCGTGGCGATTCAGGCAAGAAATCAGGAATTCCGGCTCCGAATATTTGAAGTCGGGGATATGTTTTTTCCGTCGCATGAAGCTTGACGTCTGGTCCGCATTCCACGCCCGTTGCGCTTCATCAAATAACGCAACATGCTCAATAGGTACTTGAGTTGGGTCAAGGTACTCGTCGCGGAAATTGTGAACATTCTGCACAAATGCCTTAACTTCGCTCAATGCTTCCCGCTTCCTGGCCTTTAAGCCATGCTCTCTTTCGCGCCGCACTTTATCCCTCGCGAGCGCCTCTCGCAGGATCGCAACCAGCGGGCCATTGCCGGAAAGAAAAACACTGTATAGGTCGTTGGCCTTGTCGATGTGAGTCGTAGCTATGTTGAGCCCAACCAGAGTCTTGCCCGCGCCAGGAACCCCCGTCACGAAGCAGATTGCTTTGCGGGATTTTTGCTTCGCCTCCGAGATGATAGAGGAAATGCAGTCTGTGGTTTTGCCAAGGTTGATGGCAGTTGCATCATTGCGAGAAATCTCTTCAACCGAGTGCCCGCGATAAAGCGCCAATGCGGCCTCGATAATTGTCGGCGTAGGACTGTATCTCCCGGCTTCCCACTCCTTCGGATCTATCTTGTCTCCTTTGGCAACTTCCAGAACTTGCTCAATCACCGTGCCGAGTTGATTCACGCTGCACTTTGATCGGGAAAAGGATGTCACTGTGTTTGGTGGTTGGAGCAATGTAAAGGTTCGTCACTTCGGCTTTTGTAGCAATCAAAACCGGTGCTATAAAACGTCCGTGACTTGTTTCGTGGAAATTCTTCAGGTCCAAGGCGTAATCCCAGACTTGATCGATGGCGTACGAAGGGAATTTCTTTTCGCCGACTTTGAACTCGAGAACAAAGATCGCTGGCCCAATCAGAAGGACAACATCGATGCGCTGGCCCATCCGAGGAATGGAATACTCGAAATAAATGCCCCCCTCATAAGGCTTCAAGAACGATTGGAGAATGTGGATTTCTTCTAACCAAGCGTCGCGCTGAGTCAGTTCAAGAGAGAACTCGTTAGTTCGTTCGAGTAACCCTAGAACGCTGTTGGGGTCAGAGGCCAGGAAATTGGATATCGAGTCGGAATAATAAGCTCGGCCCATGAGGTCTGGAGCAGCACATCGGGGTCATGGTTCCAGCAGTTTCCAGCCAATATGCTGGGACAAAATTATAAGCAGGAATTTTCAAAGTGCAAGTGCCGAATTGCCTTTTGGGGTGCTTTCAAGAGGGATTTGAGGTAGGACATTTCAGGCTTGAGAAACAAAAAGGCCGGCGGCGCGAACGGGCGCGGCTACATTTGCGTCAATGATCTGTAGAACATGTCGATGAGTTCCGGATCGTCGCTGAGCCAGACGGCTTCTGCCATTTCGAATTCCTGCCGGGCGGCATGCGGATCGATGATGCGGCGGCCGGTTTGGAAATTGGGATCGCGGCCGAAGCGCATGCGGAGGAGGCGGCGCATCAGCCGCTCGGTGGCGCCGATCAGCCGCCAGGAGCGCCGGTGCGATTCATCGCGCTCAAGCAGAACGGTGAGCAGCGTGTAGGCCCGCAGGCGCGAATCGACCGGGCTGGGCCGCTCCGGTTCAGGCGCCTTGCTGAGGAAGAAGTTCAGCCGCTCGAGCTGGAGCGCGGCCTGGGCAAAGAAGACGCGGTGCAGCCGCCAGACGGAATCGGCGATCAGGCGCACCAGCTTTTCTTCCTCCGGGTTCTGCGGCGCAAAATAGCGCTGCATCAGGCGATGGAGCGCCTGATAATCGCGCGGATTTTCGCCGAGCGGCGCCAGCGGCCCTTTGAGCCGGCGCGCGAATACCCCGTGCTTCAGGATTTTCATCGCCTGGCGCTCGATGCTCTTTTCGGTGCGGGCGGCGCGCGCCCTGGCAATCGATTCGCGCAACTTTGCCAGGTGTTCGGGGGAGCGGCCCCGGACCCTCATCGCTTCGCGCGCCTTCGCGACGTTGCGCCGCGCGGCCTCGAGCTGCGCGGGCGAAAAAGGCCGGGGATGCAGGCGATTGGCCCGCTGCGCCAGCTTGATCGTCCGCAGCGAAACCCTGCGGCGCGCCGGAGTGAATTCCCACCGGTTGCGGTTGGCTTCCCAGGCCTTTTCCAGGTTCTTCAGGCTGGCGGCGCGGCATCGCTCGGAGCGTCGATTGGATTTGGGCAACTTCTGCGTTTTGCGTGGCATAGGGCTGGCGCGAGGACCGCGCCGGCGAATCTCCTGGAAGCGGCCGGGGGAAAGCCGCGGGTTCGCCGGGGAGCCGACGTTACCAGAGTAGGCTAGCATGGAGCGGCCTGTTTGTCAAGAGAAATTTTCGCGCAGAACGATGTCGGACGTCTGTTCCCGCCATTCGGAATGACGGCGGGCGCAGGCATTTGGAACGACGCGCGGGGAACAGCCTGCGATACAATTGGAGCGCGGGTTTTGACTTCACAAGTCGGGAGGATGCGATGGCCACGCTCGGCCTGATTGAATATGAGGATGCCAGCCCGGAGGTTCGGGCCGTCTATGACGACATTATGGCGACGCGCAAGACGGACTGGGTCAACAACTTCTGGAAGGCGCTGGCGCACGATCCGGCAACGCTGCGGCGGACGTGGGAGAGCATCAAGGAGATCATGACCGACGGCGCGCTCGACCGCCTGACGAAGGAGATGATTTATCTGGCCGTGAGCGTCACCAACCAGTGCCGCTACTGCATCGCTTCGCACACCGCCGGCGCGCGCAAGGCCGGCATGACCGACGCTATGTTCGCCGAACTGATGGCCGTCGTCGGCATGGCGAATGAAACCAACAGCCTCGCCAGCGGCTACCAGGTCGAGATCGACGAGCAGTTCAGGACGTAGAGATTCGCCGAAAAACTGGAATTTCTGTTTCAGGATGGAGGCAGCCCTGCGTGCGCTTCCTCCGCGGCCGTTGTGTGCAGAGAAGAGTACGGCATAAACCCAATGCGACACTTTCAAAAGACAACACCGGGCCGGACACCCAC